>JAHCRF010000009.1 GCA_020148055.1 Patescibacteria group bacterium
ATTTTTGACTTTCATTTTATTAATTCCTTAGCCTTTTTAATTCTTTTTAAGACCTTTTCTTTTCCTAAAATTTCGGCAATTTCAAAGGGACCAGCTGAAGCTTGCTTACCAGTTAAAGCTACTCTTAAAGGCCATAAAAGGTATCCCCTATCCCCTGCCTCGCCCTGCCTCGCCGGCAGGCGGGCGGCGGGCGGGCCTATTGGTTTTTTCATTTCTTTGGCAAGTTTTTCTGCCTCCGGTAATAAAATTTTTTCTAAGTTTTCCTTATTAAATTCATCAGCTCTTATTTTAGACAATACTTTTCTTAATTTATCAAGAGAATGTTTGATTTCTTTATCAGTTATCTCCCGCCATCTCAAAAGATCTTTGTCATATTCTAATTTTTCTTTAAAGAAAAAGTCAGTTAATTGGGAAATTTCAGATAATTTTTTTAACCTCTCTTGATAAATTGAAACAATTTTTTTTAGAGTTTCAAGAGAAATTTCCTCTCCACTTTCTCTAATTTTAAACTGGGCTTTCTCTTCCAGAGGAAGTTTTAAAATTTCAGGATTACTTTTTGCCTCAATTAGGCCAGACGTAATTAGATAAGGGAGACAAAGTTCAGTTAATTTATCAATCGATTTTTGACGGATATAAAATCCATTTAAAAAATCTAATCTTTTAATATTAAAAACTGCTCCTCCTTTTTGGCATCTCTCAATTGAAAATTCTCTTACTAAAGAAGCTAAAGAATAAATTTCTCTTTCTCCACCAGGATTCCATCCCAAAAAAGCCATAAGATTAATCAAAGTTTCCGGTAAATAACCTGTCTTTCGATATTGATTCATTGAAACTGCTCCGTGTCTTTTACTTAATTTGCTTCTATCCGGGCCTAAAATTAGGGGTAAATGGGCATATTTTGGTCGAGGTAAATTGAGAGCTTCTTGGATTAAAATCTGCTTTGGAGTGTTGGAAATATGTTCCTCTCCTCTAATTACATGAGATACTCTCATCTCAAAATCATCGACCACGCAGGCAAAATTATACAAAGGAATAGACAAATCTCTGGCAATGACAATATCGCCAATTAAGTTGGCATCAAATTCTATTTTCTCACGAATCAAATCATCGAACTCAACTTTTTTTGCCGGAACTCTAAATCTAATAACCGATTTCTTTCCTTCGGCTAAATATTTTTTTATCTCCTTTTTTGAAAGCTGGGCACATTTTCCAGAATAACGGGGAGGCTCGCCAATTGACATTAGATATTGTTTCTGAGCTTCTAATTCTTCCTCTGAACAAAAACAATAATAAGCCTTCTCGGTATTTAAGAGTTTTTCTAAATATCTCTGATAAATTTCTTCTCTCTGGCTTTGACGATAAGGTCCATATTGTCCGCCAATATCTGGTCCTTCATCCCATTCAATTCCCAGCCATTTCAAATTTTCCATAATATCTTTTTCGTATTCAGGTTTACACCTCTCAACATCAGTATCTTCAATTCTTAAAATAAAAACGCCTTGATGTTTTTTAGCAAAAAGATAATTAAAAAGAGCGGTTCGGGAAACTCCAATATGAAAAAAACCGGTAGGAGAGGGAGCGATTCTAGTTCGAATTTCTCCTGGCTTAATAAATTTAAAATTTTGATTTTCCATAACTTTTATCGTTTTAAGTATTCGATGAGATACTCGGCAATTATTCTAGCTGCTCGAGGCTTAGAAAATACCTTAACCTGTTTTTTCATTTTCTCTAATTGGTCAGGATGAGAAAATAAATACTTTATTTTTTCTAAGAAAAAGTAAGGGGTGAGATTTATCTCTTCCATTACGATAGAGGCTTCATTCTGGGCAAAAGCGTAGGCATTTTTCAGTTGATGGCCTTGGGCCGCTTCTGGTAAAGGAATTAAAATACTTGGTTTTTCTAAGGCTGAGATTTCAAAAATCGTTCCTGATCCTGCTCGACCGACAATTAGATCACAAGCCGCATAGGCATCCTTGAGCTGATCTTCTTTTAAAAAAGGAAAAAGATGATAGTATTTTTTAAGATCTTCAGGCATTATTACCTCTACCTCTTTTTTAACTGTTTTGAAGTTTTTTAGACCAGCTTGATGAATTAACTCAAAATCCTTGAGAATCTCTGGCAAAATTACCAAGATTATATCATTAATTCTTTGAGCTCCTTGAGAGCCACCTAAGATTAGAACTATTGGTTTCTCCCCAGTCAATTTAAATAATTTCTTAGCTTTTTCTTTTGAACCCTCCAAGATTTCTCTTCTTATTGGATTACCAACCAAAAGCATTCTCTTTGGGGAAAAATATTCAGTCCGGGGAAAAGAGATAAAGATTTCTAAAGCAAACCTGCTTAAAAACCGATTAGATAAGCCCGGAGCAATATCTGATTCATGTAAAAAAATTGGAACTCCCAAAAGCCAACCAGAAATTACAGTTGGAATTGAGCCATATCCTCCTTTGCTAAATATTAAATCAGGGGATGAAAAGAAGATGAATAAAAAGGACTGAAGAATCCCTAGGGGAATCTTAAAGAAAATATCAATAATATTTAAAAAGAAACTTCCTACTCCAAAATATCTTCTGATTTTCCCAGCCATTATTCTTTTAACCTTAATTCCTTCTTGGGAAAGAAAATCTGATCCGAGCTCATCTTTTGGACCCATATAGAGAAATTTGAGATCCTTTTTAGGATAGACTCTTCTTATTTCTCGACAAATTGCAATTATTGGAAAAACGTGGCCACCGGTACCACCACCGGCAAATAAAATTTTCATGTATTTTTTGATATGTTTAAAAGTATTCCGACTCCAATAAGCTCAATGATTAGATGCGATGCCCCATAACTGACAAAGGGTAAAGGAATGCCGGTTAAAGGTAATAAACCTATCATTGATCCAATATGTAAAAAGGCTTGTAAGACTATCCAGGAACTAATCCCTAAAGCTACCAATTTAGAAAATTCACTCGGAGATTTTTTTGAGATTTCAAATCCTCGCCAGAAAAAAATTAAAAAAAGTAAAACCAAAACTAAAGAACCAATAAATCCAGTTTCCTCAGCAAAGATAGCAAAAATCGCATCAGCTATTGGGTGAGGCAAAAAGCCAAATTTTTGGTATGACATCCCCAAGCCCAAACCTGAAATTCCTCCCGACCCCACGCCAATTAATGCCTGTCTTAACTGATAGCCTATACCCATTGGATCGATTTCAGGATTTAAAAAAACTAAAAGTCTTTCCATTCGATAAGGAGCCAGCTTTATTAAAGCTATGAGCGAACCTGAAATAATTAGGATTATTAAAATAGTATATAAGATCGGGGTTTTAGCTGAAAAATACATCAATATGGCAACAAAAATAATCAATCCTAGAGTACTGAGATCTGGTTGAAAAATTAAAAATAAACTAATTAATCCAATTATTATTAAAAAGGCAACAAATTTTATTTTTTCACTAATCAACTTTTTTTGGCCTTTGCCTTTTTCTTTTGAGGAAAAGAAACCGTCTCTTGTTAGCCAGGCAGCTAAATAAATTATAAAGGTGAGTTTTAGAAGTTCTGAAGGTTGAAAAGAAATAGGACCCAAAGATATCCACCTGGTTGCTCCTCCAATTGAAACCCCAAAATTTGGGATAAAAACCATCACTAAAAGTCCTAAACTAATTAAAAACAAAATTAGAATTGTTTTTCTTAAAAAGGTTAGAGAAATTTTAAAGAAGAAAAAACCCAAAATTGCTCCCGGCAAGAATCCAAAGAGAATTTGGCGCTTTAAATAATAGAAAGTCTGGCCAAATCTTTCTTGAGAAAAAGGAGCCGAGACACTATATATCATTAAAACTCCCAAAATCACTAAAATTACTAAGACTCCAATTAAAATATAATCAGAATGTCGAATTTTCATTTTAAAGTTTTTTTCCTAAAAGTTTTACCTGTTTTTTAAATAAATTTCCTCTTTCACGATAATCTTTAAACAAATTAAAACTGGCTGCAGCAGGAGATAATAAACAAACCTTTTCAGATTGTGTGAACTTGTAAGCTAATTTTACTGCTTCTTTCATATTATTAACAAAGAAATATTGAGGCAATATCTTTTTCTTCGCTCGTTTGGAGAACTTGTCCTGAAGTTGTTGAAGGATTCCCCTCCAAATTTTTTCTCCGGTCGTAGGAAACAAAATTACTGTTTCAATTTTGCTTTCTAAAATTTTTTTTGCTAATCTTTCAAAACTCTGTCCCCTATCGAGTCCCCCAAGAATAATTGTTTGAAGATTTTTTTTAAGAGTATCAATGGCTACAATTGTTGCTTCGGGAATCGTCGATAGAGAATCGTTATAAAATTTTATACCACAGAATTTTCCAACAAATTCCAATCTATGAGATAGAGGTTTAAATTTTTTAATTGCTCCAATTATGTCTCTTTCAGAAATTCCAAAAATTTTTCCTATCTCAACTGCTGCTGCTAGATTTTGAAGATTAAAATCACCAATCAAAGGGACATCCTTCTGTTTAATCTCCCGCTTTAAATATCTACTGAGAGGAATTTTTCTAGCTTTTGATTCTTCAGCAATTTCTCTGACAATTTTATCTCGAGAGTTAAAAATCAAATAATCTTTTTTTGTCTGATAACGAGTGATATTTGCCTTGGCTCTTACATATTCTTTAAAATTCTTGTAATAATCTAAATGCTCTGGATAGATATTCAAAAAAACGGCGATTTGAGGGCTTTTTTTAAGATTTAACAATTGATGAGAAGACAATTCATAAACATAAACATCTTTTGGAGTGGCAGAAAATAGAAGTTGCAAGACTGGCTTTCCAATGTTCCCGATTAAATGAACTTTTATTCCCCCATCTTTTAATATTCTATAAATTAAAGAGGCAGTTGTGCTTTTTCCTTTTGTTCCAGTAACGCCTATAATTTTTCCTAGGCAATTTTCAAGAAAAATTTCAGTCTGAGATGTAATCCCTTGCCTCTTTTTTAAAAATGGTTTTAAAATTCTTGGTGGAATTCCCGGTGATTTGATAATAACATCATAATTTTTAAGCGCATCAAGATAATTTTTACCTAAATGCAATCTAACTCTACGAGAACATTTCTCGTAGTGAATTAGTTTTTTAGCTTTTTTTGGTAAACTTTTAATTTCTAATCTATCCCCTACCCCCAAAATTTTATTTGGAAACAAACTCCTCAAAAATTTAAAATTATCCATTCCTTCTCTCCCAAAGCCTAATATTAAAACCTTTTTATTTTTCAAGACTTTTAAATCCATTTCCAACTATAAAATACCACAAACCCCGTTAGAAATAAAGTTTATAACGGGGTAAATTTTTAATAAAAAACAAAGTCTCCAGTAGCGAACTAGAGACAAAAAAAGATAGCAAATCCTCAAAATTTGTCAAGAGAAAATGGCTCTTTTAAGTATTTTTTCGGAATCTCCTGGTAAATTGTATTGATTATTCCAAGAGTTCATTATTTTTTTGGATTCTTTTTCTAAATTTGGATATTTCGGCAAAATATTTTTTTCAAAATACTTCAAAAGAAACGGTCTACAATCTCTCGAGAACTGTTCTCGTAATTTTTTAAAACTTAAATAAAAAGCAACTAAACTTTCTTTTTTTGTTCCAACACATTCAAAGGGCTTAAACTTTCTCAAGCCCATTAATTCTAACATTATTGGTAATAATTCTTTCTTCTTAAAAATGTTTTGACCAAAAATCTTAACTAATTTTTTTTCACCAAGAAAAGGATACAAAGTAGCAAAAACAAATAAGCATTTTGGGCACTTTTGGCACCACTTTTTTAAAATTTTTTTTCTTCCGGAATAAGTTTTAAAAGCCTCATTACAGCTTATGAAAGAGGAAAAATATTTAGCATATCTGCTAAATAATTTGGAAATTTGAATCTCGTAAAGGGGCCTTAAAAAACTGAAATATTCAACATTTTTTGCCAAATATCTTTTTGAATATTTTCTGAACCTTTCCTCGAAATCAAAACTCTTTGAATATTGATGATTGATAATTTTTCCTAAGTATTTTAAATTTCCTTCATTTGAGCTCCTCTCATTTGAAAAAGCAATGTATTTAAAATCAAACAAAACAGCACATAAAACAGTCAAAAAAGCCAAATAAGCAGAAAAAGGAGTATGTCCATTTAAAAATCCTTTCTGATTCAATTCTAAAAGTTTTTTATCAATTTCTCTTCTAACAATAATTGGTTTCTGGCAACCAATTTCCATTATTTTTCTTGAAGCCTCTGTTGAATTCAAAGAAAAGCAAGTAATGTTTTTCTTTGCCTTTAATATCTCTAAAGTAACAATTGAATCCTTACCCCCTCCTATCGGCACCAAAATTCGATTTTTCAATCGAGCGAGAACACTTCTTGCTCTGTTGTGTCCGCAGAGAACGGTTCTCTGGGGGGTAGTGATTTTCAAGAAATCAGTCGTCCGGAAGTCAATTTTGTTTTCATAGAAAAACTGGCCCATTCCCTTGACTATTAAATCTTTCCACCATTTAATTTGTTCTTTATTTAAAGAGCCGGCTAAAATTTTAATTTCTGGTGAGCATGTCGCTTTCCAATAACTCAAAATTTCAATTAAACCTAAATGAAAAACCAAATTATTTAACGCTCTATCGCCTATTCTTTTAATTTGATTTTTATTAACATTTTTTATAACTACTTCCGGCCTAAACCTAATAGTTCGAGAAGTGTTCTCGGACTGGGGAGGAATTTTGAAATCAAAAAAAATATTCAAATTCCTATTTGAAATTTTCCAGGAATATTTTTCAAAAACAAATCTTGGATACTTTTTTCTTAAGATAAGATAATTTTTGAGCATCTTATGATATTTTAACAAAATTTTCCTCTAATAAAAAATGGGGTTGATCGTTGTTTCAGATAACCCCTCTATGGTGCTTTTTATTTTTTGAAGGATCTGGCAATTATTTCCCATTTGAATTTTTTAAGTATTTCTTCAAGGGGCATCTCCAGGAATGGTCCCTTAAGCTTCCTGATCGGTGCTAATTGGGCAGGGCTAAGAGTGACACGTCCGTGAGGATCAAGGCATTCTACTACACATTCTTCATTTCCTTTTTTTTCTACAACGATTCCGAAAGTGTTGTCTTGTCTGTTCACCACTAACATATCTTTCTCAATTTCCATTCTGTTCATCCCTTCTTTTTGTGATATTTTGATTATCGCAAATCTATAAAATTTGTCAAATTTGCCAAGGATTATCCAAGTAAACGTATGGCGACTCCGATAATAGCCATTACTATACCTATCACCCAGAACCTCATAGTCACCTTGTAATGGGGCCAGTTTTTTGCTTCAAAATGATGATGAATTGGAGCAGCTAAAAATATTTTTTTATGACGAAATTTCTTAAATAAAAGTTGTAAAATTACTGAACCCGATTCAATAACTAATAAAAATCCAATTATCGGCAGAACCAAAACTGAATCAGTCAAAAAAGCAACAACAGTAATGGCGGCACAAAGTCCTAAAATTCCGGTTTCTCCCATATAAAATCTGGCTGGTGGAATATTAAACCATAAAAATGCCAAAGTTGCTCCTAAAATTACGGTGCAAAAAGCGGCAATATCTATCTGACCTCGAGATAAAGCAATTATAGCATAAGCACCAAAAATTGAAGCAAAAATTCCCCCTGCTAAACCGTCCAAACCATCAATCACTCCACCTGAATAAGTTGCCATCATCACTAAAACAAAAAAAGGAATATACCAGATTCCAATTGTAAAATCTCTTACCCCTGGCACATGAATTGTTGTCCAGCCCAATTTAGAATAAAACCACCAGCCACCAATTAGACCAATCAGAAAAACTAAAAAGAGCCTGGCTTTTAGGTTCAATCCTCCGCCAATATATTTTCCTTTGCCAAAAATCTGGAAAATGTCATCAACTAATCCCAATAAAGAGGCAGCGACTAAAGCAAAAAGAGGTAGCCAGGTCTGTGACCTGCTCAAAAAATTTAGTTTTTCTAACCACCAGACATCGCTAATTTTTGAAATACCCCAAAATAGAAAAATTAAAATTAAAGTAGTTACCCAGATGAGTAAACCTCCAAATCTGGGAATACGAATTTCCTCTTTTCCATGAAATTTTTGAAAAAAAGAGACCTCTCCCCCGTCTATTGCCCTACCCCTTACTTCTTTTCGCCAGAGTTTATATTTATACAAAAAGTGGGTTAAAACTGGCGTTAACAAAAATGCTAAAATAAATCCAAAAGCTCCTAAGGCAAAAATTTTGATAACATCTATAGCTAACTCTGGCATATTATCATTTGTAAGCTTTGTTCACCCAATCGATTAGTTTTTCCATTTCTTCAAATTTATTTTCTGCTCCCAAAATCACATTTATTAAAAAACCTTTATTTTTTGGGGTTTCCAAAACCAACAGGAAACATCCTTTGGCTTCAGGGAGGAAGCCTGTCTTTCCTCCAAGTATTTTCGGTATTTCTCCTAAAAGTTCATTAGTGTTTAAAAGTTTGTGATGGAAAATCCCATCCGGTCCATAAAGATCGAATTCAGACTTTTCCAGAATTTCCCAGATTAAAGGTTTTTCTAATAACTGTTTTGTTAAAGCGACCAAATCTTTCACACTTGATTGATTTTCTGGTGAAATTCCAGTGGAATCTATAAAATGGCTATTTTCCATTCCAAGATATTTCGCCTCTAAATTCATCAAATCAACAAATCCCTCCTCACCAATTCTTTCTGCCAACGAATAGGAAGCGTCATTGCTCGATTCAATCAGCATAATATATAAAAGATTTTCTACTGAGAGACGCTCTCCGATTTGTAAATTTCCGGAATTCTCTTCCTGAAAAACCGCCTCTCGAGAGATTTCAATGGTTTGAGAGAGGTCGGGATAGTATTCTAAAACAACATTAGCAGTCATCAATTTAGTTAAACTGGCAATTAGTAAAGTTTTGTCAATTTCTTTTTCAAATAAGATTTTTTCCTGGTTTTTAAGATCAAGCCAAACAGAGATAGCAGAATCAGCTTTAATTTGAAGATTCTCAGTTTCTTCTTTAAATTCAAAATTCTTCTTAATTCCGCCAAAATTTACCTGGGCAATAAACACTTGAGGATGCTTCATTACTTCCTGCCAAAAGAAAAGGTCTTCTAAATTTCTTTCTAAAAGATTCGTTCCCCACCAAAAAGGTAAACTAATCAAAAAGGTAATCAAGAAATACTTTAGATTTTTTGTCATCTTTTTTTCTTCTTTTTCGTTAAGATCTTAATATGTGATTCTTTTAGTTGTTTAGCATTTACTTCAGCCGGCACTCCCATCATTAAATCGCGATTATCTCCAGTTTTAGGAAAAGCAATAACTTCCCGAATATTTGGCTCATTCAAAACCACTGCTAAGAAACGATCAATTCCTGTGGCTATTCCTCCATGGGGCGGAACACCATAACTGAAAGCTTCAAAGTAGTGAGGAAATTGTTTTTTAACTTCTTGTTTTTTATGTCCCAAAACTTCAAAAACTGCTAATAGAATTTTTGGGTTAGTAGTTCTCAAACTTCCTCCTCCAATTTCATATCCGTTTAGGGAAAAATCATATTGCCAGGCTAAAACTTTTTCAGGTTCTTTTTTAATTTTCTTTAGGTCATCGGTCTGGGGTTTAGTAAATGGATGATGCATAGCTCCCCACTCTTTTTCAATCTCGTGCCATTTAAACATTGGAAAGTCAGTAATAAAACAAAAGGCAAGTTCATTTGGATTTTTTTTGTCTTTTCTTAAATCCGGTTTATCGGTTTTATATTTTCGCATTGCTTCTTTGCAAGTTACTCTTGGAAAAGGAATTTTAGTGATTTTTTTCTTTGGGAATAATCTTTTTACTAAATTCAGATATAATTTTTCGATTAAATCCAGGACATCTTTTTGTTTAGTGAAGGCCATTTCTATATCCAATTGGGTATGTTCTGCCTGCCTATCGGCTCTCGGGTCTTCATCTCGGAGAGCTCTGGCTATTTGAAAGTATTTCTCAATGCCTGCCACCTGCAACATCTGTTTGTATTGCTGAGGACTTTGGGGCAAAGCATAAAATTTCCCTGGTTGCAACCTTGAAGGAACTAAAAAATCTCTGGCACCCTCGGGTGTTGATTTTGTTAAAATCGGAGTTTCAACTTCAATAAACCCCTCTCTAATTAAAAAATCCCTCATAAAATGAATAACCTTCTGACGGATTTCTAAATTTTTTCTTAATCTTTTTCTTCTTAAATCTAAATAACGATATTTTAATCTTATTTTTTCTGATATTTCATAGCCTGGAGTTTCAACTGAAAAAGGTAGAGTTTTAGCTTGAGAAAGTGTTTTAAGATCCTTTGGCTGGAGTTCAATTTTCCCGGTTTCAATTTTAGGATTTTCCATTCCTTTTGGCCTTCTATTAATTATGCCCGTTACTTCAATTACCCATTCTGGCTTTAATTTTTGGGCTAACTGATAAAGTTTTTTATCTTTTGGAGTAAAAATAATTTGTAAAATTCCACCTCTATCTCGAAGGTCAATAAAAATAATTTTTCCGTGCGATCTTTTCCTCTGAACCCACCCACAAACCTTGACCCCCTTTTTAAGATATTTTATTGTTTCAACATTTAAAGTCCTTTTCATTTTTTTATGATAAATATTCTTTTACTTTTTCAATAATTTCTTGAGGAGTGAAATCTGTCTTAATTAAATAATCTTTAACACCTAAGTCAAGGGCTTCTCGTTTTGCTTCGGGATTATCATAGTTTGAGAGGGCAACAACTGGAATTGAAGCAATTTCTGGATCTTTCTTTTGTTCTTTTAAGAAAAAGATTCCATCTTCCCTGGGAAGTAAAATATCAAGAATTATTAAGTCTGGCTTTTCTTTTTTAGCCAATTTTAGCCCCTCTCTAGCCTCAAAGGCTGAAATTATCTCATAGCCTGCCTCAGAAAATTTCTCATTATACATTTCGACCAAAACTTTCTCGTCCTCAATAAGTAAAATTTTTTTCTTCATAGTTTTTTAGTTTACTTCATTTTTAGTTTATTTTATTGGAAGTTCTAGATAGAAAGTTGAGCCTTTGTTTTTTCCTTCTGATTCAGCCCAAATTTGGCCCTGGTGCATTTCGGCGAATTTTCTGGCGATATAAAGACCTAAACCAGCTCCTTCAGTCCAAAATTGAATTCCCGCTTTCCCTCGAGTAAGGACCTTAAAAATCATATCAATTTCTTCTTTTTCCAATCCAACCCCGGTATCAGAAACTTCAACTTTGATTTTTCCATTTTCCATTTTACATTTTATTGTTGCTCCTCCCCTTTTAGTGTATTTTATAGCATTATCAATAAGGTTCAAAATAACTGCTCTGATTTTATCTTTGTCAATCGAAATTTTTGGCAAAGGGATTTTTGGTTTTTCCCATTTTAAATAAATATTTTTCTCCTCGGCCTCAAATTTTAATTCATCAACTACACTTGAAATTATCTCTTCCAAAAAGGCTTTCTCAAGTCTTATCTCCATTCTACCGGTTTCAATTCGGGAAATATCTAAAAGGTCATTCACCAATTTTACCAATCTCTCATTTGAAATAAAAACATTTTCTAAGGGTTTTCTAATTCTTTCAGGAATTTTTCCATAACTTTTCTCAAGAATCATTGAGAGATATCCTTTAACAGTAGACAGAGGAGTTCTCAATTGATGGGAAGCAATAGATAAGAACTCAGTTTTCGCTTTATCCAATTTCTCAAGTTCAGCATAGGCTTTTTGCAGCTTACTTCTCAATTCAATTTCTTTTATAACACTTTTAATTAAAGAATAGCCAAAAATAGTAAATAAACCAACGAGAGCAATTCCCAGAATCTTTAATAAAAGAGTTTCAGCCAGCAGTGCTTGAATTAGTAGAGTTGATACCGTTGCTACAACCAAAATCTCAGTTAAAATAACCCTGATTTCGAAAAGGTAATGTTTGGTAATCGCATATGTGATAAATAGTACATAAATAATCACTAAACCGTTCCAAAAGGGAGGGGTAGGAATACCGTACCATAAAAGATAGTTAGTTGATCCACCGAGAAATCCGATTAAAGACGAACCTAAAATATATTCGATTTGGGTCTGTTTTATGCCGGTAATCTTTTGGTGAGTTTTAAATAATAAATACCAACTATATATTACATAACCAAAAAACATTAAGAGAAAAGGATGAAAAAATATTCCTGGTTTCGGCCAATACTCAAAGGAAGGTTCAGCAGTTACATTCTTTACAAATAATGGGGTAAAATCTAGAACCAGAAAAATAAAAGAAAGTATATAACTAAGAATAAGAAACTTTTTCTTTTTTTGGTGTAGATCTAAAAAAACAAGAATAAAATGCAAATAAGTTACCGGAATAAAAATAGCCCCCGCCATTAGGGCCCGAGACCAAAAAAGAGCTGACTCTTCAGTTGTAGATATTTGCCATACACAATAAAAAGAGCTCCAGACTGCTACACTAAGACAAAATAAACCAAAAGTTTTATTAAGATTAGCCTTTGGATTTTTCAAATATACATATAAACCAAAAAAAACACTTCCGATCGCATTTATTAAACCTGTTATTACAAAATACGACATCGAAATAAAATTAGTTAAGTGTTTTTTTACAAACGGCTATATTATGGATTCTTAAGGGCTCTTGAATAATTCTACAATTCTTTGGGTTAAACCCGGCTTTAATTATAATCTCAGAAAGCTGTTCTACTGTGCGATAAATCAATGGCCAATTTCCAACCCAATACGAAAAAAACTTTTCTGGATTAGGAGAGATATTACTTGTCAATAATACTCCTTCTGGAACAAGAAGATCGTAGACTCTTTTTAATAAATTTATTGCTTTTTCATCTGGTCGATATTCTAAAAGCCCTGTCACCTCAATTATTTGAGGTTTAAATCCAGTTACTACGTTTTTTAATTCTCTTGTACTTTTATTAACAAAAGTTATTTGATTAATTATTTCTGCTTGTTTGGCTAAATTTTTACTATGTTCTATCGCTGTTGGATCAAGGTCTAAAAAAATAGCATTCACGATAATACCTTTTTGTTTAAGCTCTTTCATAATCCCTATTATTCCCTGAGCTGAACCACTGGCAATTGAGACTAATCGGGTTTGTTTTTCGCTCTTTGAAAATTTTTTGATATTTTCTCTTAACTGTCGCTTGACTAATCGCAATCGATTTCGAATAGCTTTAATATTTTTTATTTCGTTCCAAAAATCAGCAATCCGTCCTCCAAAACTCTTATCTTTTCCAGGATAATAATTATAAATAATATCTAATGCCCTCCAGGTAGTAGCATTCTCTTTGACTTTCCTACAAATAGGACTCGAACCATCGAACCAATAAGTATTAATTTTTAATTTTGATCCTAAAACTTTTTTCTTTAAAGCAACCCAAAAAGCCAATATCCACATCAGTGGCAGTTTACAGATACATGACCATTTATTCTTTTCATATTCTGCAGAGGGATCATCATCTATTATTACTGGAATTTTATTCTCCATTTCTTAAATTAACTTTAGTTTTTTATTAAAAAATATAATAAATTTAAAAATTTTATGAATTTCGAAATTTTTTGCCTAGAATTTTGAATTGAGCATGATTTTTTAACCCATACTCTCCCCTGCGCCGGCCTTCGGCTGGCGCAAAACTATTATATTAAATTATACGTCAATCTTCCCCAAAATAAAAGAGCCCGCGCCGAAGGCGCGGGCGCGGGGTGAAAACATCTATTATCTATTAAATAAATCTTTTAATATCGCCATAATATGATCAGCAATTTTTAATTTTTTTAATTCTTCAAGAGAAAATAGCCCTAAACCCTGTCCCTCTTTTTGCTGCTTTCTTAATTGCTCGATAGAAATAGTTAAAGGAGCGGTAAAAATAACCAATTCAGATATTTTATTTTTTAATGAAAAGCGATATTTTTTGAAAAACTTCAAATTTTTTAATTCTATTCCCAGTTCTTCTTTCGCCTCTCTTCTTGCTGCTTCTTCTGGTGTCTCCCCTCCTTCTATTGTCCCACCAAAAAAAGTCCAACAATTTGGATCACTCGGCGCATCACTGGTTCTGTGTTGAAGAAGAACCTTTCCATCTTTATCTCGCAATGCGATTCCAGAACATCTTCTAATAATCATATATTTATATTATAGGAGAA
>JAHCRF010000013.1 GCA_020148055.1 Patescibacteria group bacterium
GCTGAAAATCTCTCCTTCGTTAATTTGTTAAATGAGGTGGGCTCACTCAACAAAAACCCGAGAGAAAACTCTCGGGCAACGGCTCCCCTGGCTGGACGCTTGCCCGTCCGTAGCTCTTTTCTTGTCCGTCATAGCTTTAGCGAAGGTGGAAGCGAAGGAGGGATGTTAGAACCTGTTTTAAAGCAAAATGCCTAATAAAAGAAAAAAGCGGTTCAGAGAAAAAATAGAACCGCTGGGTTAAGAAGAGGAATTAGATAGGGGTCGCACTGCGAGGTGTAAGTCTTTAGGAAATTTCTTGTCACTTCCAGACCAATTGTTTATCATTACACATAATTCTTCCAATGAAACCCAGAGTTCCTGTTTTTCTCCGTTGTCGTCGACATACTCTACTTTAATATCTCCTTTTTCATTTTCTCTTTTCATCTTCTTTCCCTTCCTATTGTTGTGCTACTTTTAGTATAAAGAAGATCTCATTTCTGTCAAATAAAACTTGTGGAAAAAAATTAGGTTATATCCAATTACCTCTTTCCTATTCTCGATTATACTAATATACTAAAACCCCGAGAGAAAGACTCTCGGTGAGCTTGTTCCGGGGCTTGGATTCGAACCAAGATTGGAGCCTTCAAAGGGCCCTGTCCTACCATTAGACGACCCCGGAATGACTTTTTATTTTAAATTATTCTTCCTCTTTTTTCAAGACTTCAATTATTGCCAATTCTAATGGTAACTGGGGAATTGGCGAAAATCTCATTTTATTTTTGGCTTCTAAAAAGAGTTTTAAAATCTGGCGAAGCTCGGTCTCTTTAAAATTATCAGCTTGTCTTTGGAGTTTTTGAAACTCCTCTTTGGTTAATCCCGAAATCACTGGGTTTTGAGTGTTCCCAGATCCTGCCATTTTAAAAATTAGAGTTTGCCTTAAATAATTAATCAGGGCTTTAGTAAATTCCTGGAGATCTGAACCTTGATCGATTATTTCATTTAAGAAATTAATAGCTTCAGATGATTTTTTCTGACAAATAAAATCAACAAAATTTTGAACCAAATTTATCTCAACTAATCCCAACAAATTTTTGATATCTTCAGCTCTAATTTCCTTTTCTTTTCCTAATATTCCCGAAAAGGTCAAAACTTGGTCTAAGAAACCTTCGGCATCTCGTAGAGAGCCATCAGAATTTAAGGCAATTAGTTCCAAAGCCGCTTTTTCAATTTTTACTTTTTCTTTTCCAGAAATCCATTTCAATTTTTTAATAATTTCTGGCACGGTCAATCTTCTAAAATCAAATCTTTGGCATCTTGAAATAATAGTGGGAATCATTTTATGAATTTCAGTAGTAGCTAAAATAAAGATGGCATGGGAAGGAGGTTCTTCTAAGGTTTTTAAAAGAGCATTGGCTGCCTCCTTGGTAAGCTGATGGCTCTCATCCACTATAAAAACTTTATATTTTTGTTTTGTGGGAATAAATCTAATTCCATTTCTCAATTCCCTTATTTCATCAATCCCCCGGTGAGAGGCAGCATCAATTTCAATTAAATCTAAGGCTCGACCTTGATTAATATCTAAACAAGAAGAACATTTATTACAGGGTTCCCAAGTCTGGCGGTTCTCGCAATTTACAGCTTTTGCTAAAAGCCTGGCAATTGTAGTCTTTCCGCTGCCCCGGGGCCCAGAAAACAAATAGGCATGGGAAATCATCCCTGATAAAATAGCATTTTTCAAAGTTTGAACAATATGTTCCTGGCCAATAATTTCAGAAAAAGTTTTCGGCCGATATTTTCTATATAATACTAGGTTAGCCATACTTATCTAAAAACAATAAATTTTGCACCAATGAAATTCCAGATCCAGGCAACAAAAACGGCAGCAAAGGCACCAATATTTCCCCAAGTTACCTCAGTTATTCCAAATTTAGGTCCAATAATATTGACAACCAAGGAAGCAATTCCAACATTTATCAAAAAGCCAATTGTCGTTATAATCAAAAATTTTATAAATTCTTTTGGGCCAGGCTTCCTCTCTTTTTTCTCAAATGTCCAGTATTTATTCCAGAAATAGCTATTGACGGTGGCAGCCAAAAAGGAAATAGCTTTAAAAACAGAATAACCAACTCCCACAGCAATCCCAAAAATCCACATTAAAAAATTCAATACTCCCAAATCAATAAAGGTGTTTAAGGCTCCGACTAAAAGA
>JAHCRF010000014.1 GCA_020148055.1 Patescibacteria group bacterium
CTTTCTTTTTTCCAAGGAATTTCATTTTCGGCTCTTCTGACCACAATTATTTTTTTAACTTTTGTTTCTTTTATTCCTTCATCAGCTGCTTCTTTTAAATTGATAATTTTACCCCTTCGATAATAGCCATCGGCAGTTATTAAAATTTTAGCTTCAGTAATTTTTAATCTTATTTTCAAAGCAGCTGGTGAAAATGCTGAAAAAACCACTGTATGGCAAGCTCCGATTCTAGCACAGGCTAACATGGAAATTATAACTTCTGGAATCATTGGTAAGTAAATTCCCACTCTATCCCCCTTTCTAACTCCCAATTTTTTTAAGGCGTTTGCGAATTTATTAACTTGACGGTAAAGATTATAATAGGTTAAAATTTTTGGCCGCTCCTCGATTGGCTCTGGTTCCCAAATTAAAGCGACTTTGTTTTTTCTTTCCTTTAAATTTCTATCTAAGCAATTTTCAGTAATATTTAATTTTCCACCTAAAAACCATTTAAAATAAGAACCACTCGTCGCTCCGCTCCTCGGAACCTTGTATTCTCGCTTCGCTCGAATATAAGGAGGAGTATGCTCAAAAGCTTTTCTCCATTTTTTTCGCCAGAAAATTTCCTTGGCTAGTTTTTCCCAAAACAAGACTGGATTTTTGGCAGCTGTCTTATAAATTGAACCTTTATTTATCCAAGCCCTCTTTTTAAATTCTTTAGTCGGATAATAATAGCCTCTCTTTTTAATCATATCTTATAAAGTTTACTCCTTACTTTTTATATTGTATTTATATTATAACTAAAATAAAAAGCCGGGTAAACCCGGCTTTAAAAAAGAGAACTAATTAAAGCTTTTTCCCAACATAGTCGGCGAATTCTGCTAACCTGCAGGCATAAGCATATTCGTTATCGTACCAGGCAACTACTTTGACTAATTTACCTTCGGCCTTGGTTAAGAGAGAATCAACAACGGCTGAATAAGAATTTCCAATATAATCTGAGGAAACCAGAGGAACATCTTCAATCCCCAAAATTCCCTTAAATCTTTCTTTTTGGGAGGCTTTTTTGAAAGTATAGTTTATTTCCTCAGTCGTAACTTCCTTCTCTAAAATACAAATTAAATCTAAAACTGAGACAGTCGGAGTTGGAACCCTCATGGCAATGCCATCTAATTTTCCTTCCAATTCAGGAATGACTTTTCCAATTGCCTTAGCTGCTCCGGTGGTAGTTGGAATAATATTTAGAGCAGCTGCCCTAGCCCGACGCAAGTCCCGATGAGGTAAATCTAAAATCCTCTGATCGTTAGTGTAGCTGTGGATAGTAGTCATAAAGCCTTGCAAAATCTTAAAATTATCATTCAGAATTTTAGCTACCGGAGCCAAACAATTGGTAGTGCAAGAACCCATATCAATAATTTGATCTTTTTGGGAATCGTATTTTTCTTCATTTACTCCCAAAATAAAAGACGGTGTCCCTTTTCCCGGAGCAGAAATTATCACTTTTTTTGCCCCAGCTGAAATATGCTTTTTTGCTTCTTCAAAATCTCGAAAACGGCCAGTACATTCTAAAACAATATCAACTTTTAAATCTTTCCAAGGTAATTTTGCAGGATCAGTTTGAGCAAAAATTCTAAATTCTTCACTATTTATTGAAAGGGAATTTTCAGTAAATTTGACTCCTTTTTCATAGATTCCATAAAGGGAATCGTATTTCAAGAGATGAGTTAAGGTCTTGGGATCGGTCAAATCATTAATTGCCACCACCTCTAGACCAGGATGATTATCAGTTATTCTTCTAAATGTT
>JAHCRF010000010.1 GCA_020148055.1 Patescibacteria group bacterium
GTATGCTTTTCCATATATTCTGACATATCTAATCTAACCAAGGCATTTTCATCATTGAATAAAAATTCAGCTAAAGCCCTGGCTAATTCCGTCTTTCCTACCCCAGTTGGTCCCAAAAACATAAAACTACCCAAGGGCCTTTTCTCTTCTGAAATTCCCGCTCTTGATCTCCGAATAGCATTGGCAATGGCTGATATTGCCTCTTTTTGGCCAACTACCCTTTTTTGAATAATTTCTTCTATTCTTTCTAATTTCTTGGCTTCCTCCTCTATCAACCTAGTGACAGGAATTCCGGTCCAGCGGGAAACGACTTGGGCAACGTCCTCCTCTGAAACTTCTTCTTTTAGAATTTTGTGTTTCTTCTGAACTCTAACCAATTTCTTTTCCGCTCTTCTAATTTCTTTTAAAAGGTCGGGAATCTTTCCATATTTAATTTCTGCCACCTTCTGAAAATCAGCTTCTCTTTGGGCAAATTCTAATTGAGAAGAAAGATTATCTATTTCTTTTTTCAGATTTTTAATTTTTTCAATTAATTCCTTTTCGGTTCTCCACTTTAACTCAATTGCCTTGGCTTTTTCTCTGAGATTAGCTAAAGACCGATCAAGAGCTTTTAATTTTCTTTTAATTCCCGGAGTTTTCTCTTCTTTGAAAGCAGCTTTTTCAATCTCCAATTTTTGAATTTCTCTTTTTAATTGGTCTAATTCTTCCGGCTCCGATTCAATCTCAAGTCGGAGAGCAGACATTGCTTCGTCCATTAAATCAACTGCTTTATCCGGTAAAAATCTATCAGTGATGTATCGGGCTGCTAATTCGGCAGCCGCTACTAAAGCCGAATCTTCAATCTTTACTCCGTGATGGAGTTCATATTTTTCCTTAATTCCTCGCAAGATGGAAATGGTGTCTTCAATTGAGGGTTCTTGAACATAAATTGGCTGAAATCTTCGCTCTAAAGCCGGATCCCTTTCGATATATTTTTGATATTCTTTTAAAGTGGTGGCTCCAATTGCCCTTAGTTCTCCTCGAGCCAAAGCCGGTTTTAAAAGATTAGAAGCGTCGATGGCTCCTTCAGCTGCTCCGGCTCCAACTAAAGTGTGGAGTTCATCAATAAATAAAATATATCTATCGGCTGCCCGATTAATTTCTTTGAGTAGGGCTTTTACCCGATTCTCAAATTCTCCTCGATATTTTGTTCCAGCTACTAGGGCTCCTAAATCTAAAGCAATGATTTCTTTTTCTTTTAAACTTTCGGGAACATCTTCTTTGACAATCCTTTGGGCTAAACCTCCCACAATAGCTGTTTTTCCTACTCCGGCTTCACCGATTAAAACCGGATTATTTTTTGTTCTTCGAGAAAGAACCTGCATCAATCTCCGAATCTCATTTTCCCTACCAATCACGGGATCTAATTTTCCCTGGCGGGCTGATTGGGTTAGATTGCGAGCATATTTTTCAATAACCTGATATTTTGATTCAGGTTCAGGGTCAGTAATTCTTGTTCCCCCCCGAATTTTAGCCAAGATTTTCAGAACACCCTCATGATTCAATTTACCAGTTTCTAAGATTGTTCCGCTAGGTTGTAAAAACTTAGTCTCATCTAAAATCTCTTTGGCCTTAGTTTCAACTATTAACAAAGCCAAAAATAAATGTTCAACGGAAATAAATTCATCACCCATTTTCACTGCTTCCTGACGAGCTCGGTCTAAGACTCTAGCCATATCCTGGGTTAAATAGAATTGGCCAAGGGTTTGGGGAGAAACAATCACCGGAATTCTCTGTAGGACGACCTTAACTTTCTTTTTTAGCCCCTCAATATCAGCTCCTAATCTTTGAAGCACAGTCAAAACCACGCTTCCTTCTTGAGAAAGTAAAGCAGAAAGTAAATGCAAGGCATCAATCTGTTGCTGTCCTTTTTGTCGGGCAATTGACTGAGCCTTAATTATCGCTTCCTGAGCCTTGTGAGTAAAATTAGCTCCGATCATATTAATTTCCCTATTTTATTTTTAGCCAAAAAATTGGAAAAGTCAAGTCGAATAAAAAATAAAAGAGAGGAAAACCTCTCTGTTTAGAAAAAAGTGGGATTCGAGCGATTATTCACTTCTCTCGCCTAAAGTAACCTCAAAGATTTTTTCTTCGCCGTCTCTTAAGACTTTTAAAAAGACCTTATCTCCGGGATTATATTTCATAATGATTTTAGCTAAAGAATTTTCAGAAGTAATCTTTTCATTGTTAAATTCTAAAACAATGTCATTTTCTTGAAGTCCAGCCTTTTCAGCCGCCGAACCTAGAGTAATAGCTGGTTCTCCTTTATCTCCTCGCAAAATCAGGGCTCCATAATTTACTGGTAAATTGTTCTCTCTTTGAATTTTGTCTGTAATTAGAATATATCTTATTCCCAAAAACGGATAAACAATTTTTCCTAAAGTTTTTACTTGCTCAATTGCTCGTTTTGCCTTGTTAACAGGAATGGCAAAGCCAATGTTTTCTCCTTCTATAGACATAGCGGTATTAATTCCAATCACTTCTCCTTTTAAGTTCAAAAGTGGACCACCGGAATTCCCTCGGTTAATTGCCGCATCGGTTTGAATAACATCTTCTAAAGTCTCAATTATCCCGCCGCCAGAAGCGGTAATGGTTCTTCCTAAACCAGAAATTACTCCAACCGAGACAGTATTTTGGAATTCTCCTAAGGCATTACCAATGGCAATAACGGTCTGACCAATTTGCAAATTTGAGGAATCGCCGAGTTCCACCGTCTGGAATTTTTCTCCTTCAACTTCGATTATGGCCAAATCTTGAACCGGGTCTTTGGCTAAAACTTTAGCCGGAAATTTTCTTCCATCATTGGTCAAAACAGTATAATCAGCTTCTGTATCTAAAACTACATGTTTGTTAGTCAAAATCAAACCATCGGCAGAAATAATAAAACCGGTCCCTCCCCCAATTTCTCTTTTTTCAATTTTCTGGCGATATTGAGGGACTAGGAAAGGCCACTCTTCGATATAATATTCTTCAATTATTGGCAGGTCCTTGGTGACAATGATACTCACCACTGCTGGAGATATATCTTCAACCACCTGAACAATGGCCTTTTCTTGAGAAGTCTGGGGGATATATTCGTTTATTTTCTCTTTTTCGGTTACTTTGGGCTCGGACAATTCAATATTCAATTTTTGGAGATAATCTTTTAGATCAGAATAGAAATAGCCTCCAGAAATAATCCCAGCCAAAAATCCAAAAATGGAGGAAATAAAAATGGCCAAAATAAAGAGCCCAAAAATTCGCTTCGCTCCCCAAGCCTTTGGCCGAGGTCCACTTAAAGCTTTCTTCTGTTCTCCGGAACCCAAAAATTTCGGGAATTTAAAATTCAACATCTGATTTAAGTAAAATTCTTCTTGCTTTTTTAATATAATTCATCTTTTAAAAAAAGAAAAGGGTTTCGAAAAATAAGGCAGGAATATTAAAATTCCGATTATTAGAGCTCCAAGACAGGCCAAAAGAACGGCTCCTGCTGAGATATCTTTGATAACTTTTATTTTCGGATCATGATTTGGCGACAAAATATTTAAAATTTTCTCTATCTGAGTATTAATAAGCTCAAGGGCTAAAACTAAAACAATTAAAAAGATTAAAATTTCTTTTTCGATTAAAGTTACTTTAAAATAAAAGGCTAAAAATATTGTTAAGGTTGCAATTGCCACCATCATTCTAAAAGTTTGTTCTTTGAAAGCCGTTCTTAAACCAAAAAGGGCTATCCTTAAACTATTTAGTAATTTTTTGAAATTAAAAATTTCCATCTCGATAGTGATCAAACCGGTAATTAAAAATATCTCTTTTAATATCTCCAAATATTATCATATAAATTTCAGCAAAAATATATTTTAAATAGGTTAAAATCCAGCCATCTTTTTCAAACCTCCTCAAAGAACTGAGAGCTTTTACCGAATGCAGGATTCCAAAATTTCCCATTTTTTTTGCTTTTCTAACATAACTGTGATCTTCGGCAAATCTTATTTCCTCATCAAATCCTCCTATTTTTTCATGAAGAGTTTTTTTAACTAAAATTGCCTGGCTACCGTGAGGGAGAATTTTTTCAAGAACTAAAATTGGCCAGTTGTAAAAAACATTAAATAAAAATTTTTTGATTTTTCTTTTAGCTTGGGCTTCCAAGCAAAAAGAGGCCACATCTAAATTTCTTTCTTTAAATTTTCTTAATGCTTTTTCAAAAAATTTTTCTGGCAAGGTAATATCAGCATCCAAAAACAAAAGCAAACCTCCAATAGCTACTTTTGCTCCCTCATTTCTTCCTTTAGCTGGTAGTCCTCCCTTAATAATTTTACAATTGTAAATTTTGGCAATTTCTATTGTTTTATCTTCAGAGCCAGCATCGGCAACAATAATTTCAGATTCTCCGCCAAAATCTTGTTTTTTAATCGAATCAAGCAGAAGGGGAAGAAATTTTTCTTCATTTAGGGTTGGAATAATAATTGAGAGCACAGTTCAATTAAAAAATGTTTAGCTTACCGAACGATTGATTTAAAATAATTTCTTGGCTTCTTCCCAGATTTCTGGCCGATTTTGTTTTTCTTTCAGCCAATACATCCACTCGGCCCCCCATAAATAAAATGTATCTAAACCGGTTTTTTTAGCAAATTCTATATTTTTTCTAAATTGTTCTAAATTCATCGTCTTTTCCTGCTCCTCAACTGGAGAATCGTATAAAAGTTTTGGACCAAAAGGTTCGGCCTGAAGCTCAACACAAATTACTTTTTTATTAAACAATTTTTTAATAATCTGGGCCTTTCGCCAATAAAAAACCGGTGGGAAGGGATAGCGAACATAAATACCTATCTGCCTAAACCAAACTTTCTCATACATTGTTGTTCCAACTATATCACCAATTTCAGCTGACTGAATCCAGAAAGAGCCTTCACCACTGTCGGTCATTATTATTGGTCTTTTCAAGAGGTCAAGTGATTTAACCAACTCAGTCTCTTTTTTCACAAATTTTTTATCAACCCAGGGACAAACGCCAAAGGGAAAAAATGGCTCATTTTCTACCTGCCAGGCCCAGATTACAGAGATATCTTTATATCGTAAAACAAGGACTTGAATCATCCTTAAAATTTTTTCTTGCTGTTGGGATTTTCCTAAATCTACTGCCCATCCAGGAATATGACATTCTGGCCAACGAGTTGTTTTCATACCAATCACCAAAAGAATTTTAGCTCCTCGGTTTTCTGCCTCAGTTATCTGCCAATCTAAATCTTCAAAATAAAGTTTGCCATCTTCCGGCTCAATCAGATCCCAGTGAGCAGCAACTTTTAAATTTTTAGCCTTTAAATGATCGAGCAAAGCTAAATAGGTTTCCTTCCAATCTAATCCTAAATTTTTAGTATGTTTTTGAGAAAAATTAACTCCCCAAGTAATTTCTTCTGCCTCAGGTGCCGTTCCAATAAAGAGATAAGCTAAAAAAACCAAAAATAAAAACAGTAAAATTAATAAAAGTCTCCTTAAAATTTTTTTTACTTTTCCCATATTATTTAAAAGCTAAAAAAGCTAAACCTGCTCCAATTAAAAGAATAGCGAAAATTTTCTGAACTAAAATCTTTCCTCTCATTTCTTCCTTCAAAAGCTGGGGTCGCCATAATGATAGAAGAAGAACAAAACCAAGTAAAAACACAAAACGAGTTCCTTCCAAAGCATTTATTAATGGAACTTGTGATGGCTTTGCTAAAAATACAGCATAGTATTGAAAAACTATTCCTAGTCCTCCAAAAATTTGATCTAAAATAAATAATCCACCAATTTTCTGAGTGGGCTTGTGAGAGAATATTAATTTTCGAGTCTTTTTTGAAATTAAAAAAAATAAAGAACCTAATCCACTTCCTAAAACTATCAAGAAAAATCCATTCAAAAATCGAGCTTTTAGAAAAAGAATTTTTGTAAGGAAAAAAGTTAAAGCATACAAAAAAGCAGCTACGATTGGATATTTAAGATTAGTTAACGAGAGAAATTTTAAAGAAATTTTCTTAGCAGAAATTAAAATAGAACCTAAAACTAGAAAAGTAAAAGCTGTAATTTGAGAGACACTTAGAATCTCTTTAGAAGAAGAAATGGGAAGAAAAATCAAAAAAGAAAAAATTGGCAAAAAGCCACCAATAGCTGGTACCACTCGAGAAACTTCACTTTTAACTATTCCTTTAGTTAAAAATAAAATGGCAAAAATTCTAATCAATCCTGCTCCAAGCCCTAAAATAATAAGACCTTTTTCTGGCAAGGGTATTCCAAGGGGGATAAAAAATAAACAAAGGAAAAGGCCTAAGATTCCAACATAAAAAGTATAAATCTTCGGATGAGGTATAGGGCCGACTAAAAGATAGCGATCAAATAAAGAAAGAATCGCTAGAAAGAAATAGGCTAAAAGAGTGATAGAAAGCCAAAGCATAAAAATAGAATTTAGGGTTTAGAGTTTAGGGTTAATTGATTATTTTTGCAGATTTTGGCGTAAAATTTGGCACTTTTTCTTATTTTTCGTTTAAGAGTTTTATAGTCAATTTCAATTAAGCCAAATCTCGGCTCAAAACCGCTATCCCACTCAAAATTATCAATTAAAGACCAATGCAAATAACCTCGAACATCTGCCCCTTCTGAAATGGCTTTGTGAACCCAATATAAATGATCTCTAATGAAATCTTTTCTTAATCTATCTTTGGCATCAGCTAAACCATTCTCAGTAATATAGATTGGGAGATTATACTTCTTTAGTTCCTTTAGAACATGATAAATTCCTTCAGGGCATATTTGCCAACCAATATCGCTCAGTTTCACTTCATCTTCAGTCCTTTTGGGAAATGGAAGGCCAACTTTATCACGAGAATAATAATTTAAACCGATGAAATCTAAATGGTTTTTAATTCTATTTAAGAAAAAATAGCTCCAAAAATAACGATAAATAATAGCAATAAGTCTATCTAACGGAGATATAGGATTAAAAGGTTGGAAATAATTATTATTTTTAGCTATCCCTACCCGAACACTCCTTTTTGTTTTATGAAAAATCTTATAAATTTTCTTATGGCAGGTAATTTGATTCTTGACTACTTTTAAAAACAATACTGGATTAGGGGCCCGCTGAAGGCGAGAGGGCGGTGGGTGGGTTGTAGTCTTCTTCGGGGGCCACCTTCCTTTGAGATAGCTTATTGAGGCATAAACTAATGGTTCATTAATTGTTATCCAGAAATCAACTAAATCAGAATACTCATCAAAAATTCTTTCGGCAAATCTCGAAAAATAAGAAACGATTTTTGAGTTAGTCCAGCCCCCAATCTTTGCTAGCCATAAAGGATTAGTAAAATGGTGTAAGGTTACCATTGTTTTAATGTCCCGCATCTTCAGAGTGTGTAAAACTTGCCAATAATGTTCTAACTCTTTTTCATTAAAGTGACCCGGTTCAGGTTCAATTCTGGACCACTCAATAGAAAGCCGGAAAGTATTTTGATTCAACTTCCTAAGTAAACCAAAGTCTTTCTCAAAAAGATTATAATGGTCACAAGCTCGACCTGCCGGAAAATCTTTTGTCCAATCTGAATTTTCAATTCCTCCCTCAACCTGATAGGCAGAAGTAGCTGTTCCCCAAAGAAAACCTTCCGGAAATTTTAAAACTTTCTCCATTATTTTATTTTAACATATTAATAATTTAAAAACTTTAATTTTTGCTTCCTATTCAGCCAGAAAATAAAAAAGCTCAAAATGAAGTAGGAAGCTATTACAAAAATCCAGTGGACATTTTCAAAAGTTAGAGAAGTCCAGGGAATTTTGGAAGGAGTCATTGACAGAAATTTTAGATTGTGGTAATTTTTAGAAGGTGATATGAATGGGAGAAATTGAAGAAAGAATAGCTAGAATAGAAAAAAAACAGAGCGAAATTCTCGGATTCTTAAGCAAGATTTGTAGAACTATTACGCTTGAAAGCGAAGAGAAAACCAGAAGGGAATTGTGGCAATTGAAAGAGGAAATAGATAAAGCTCTTTCAAAATAAAAGATGATGCCGAATGCTGAGACTTAAAATAAAACAGGCCGAATTGTAGGTTTTTACTTTTCGGCTTTTTTTGTTTATCTTA
>JAHCRF010000001.1 GCA_020148055.1 Patescibacteria group bacterium
AAACCCATTTAACCCTGGTTGAATTCTCTATAGCTTTCTTTACGTCTCTCGTCGGGGGCTTAAATTCCTTTAGAGCGTGATTTCGTCCACTATTTTCTTAATCTAACCGAGTTTTTCTTTCCTCAATTTTAGCATTTTTTGGATCAATAAAAAAGCGAAACCGATGAGATTTCGCCTGCAATTGTCGTTGAATATTGAAAATGTATAGAATCAGAGAAAAATAAAACCGCTTCTTTTTTAGCGGTTATTTTTAATAGGGTGGGGTCTAACCCCGTTCTTTTTATATTATTCCCAATTTAGATAAGATCCGACTGGATACTTGGCTAAAGGATTCTGAACTCCTCGGCTGAGAACATCAAAGTGAAGATGACAACCCGTTGTTAAGCCGGTGCTTCCCATGTAACCGATAATATCTCCCTGAGAAACAGTCTGACCGGTTTCAACTATGATTTTTGAAAGGTGAGCATATAAAGTAATTATCCCATTTAGATGCTCAATTTTTATAAAATTGCCGGCTGGAAAATTTTTATATCTCACTTCGTAAACTTTTCCACCGGCAGCAGCGTAAACCGAGGTTCCACATTTATTAGCAATATCTATGGCGTTATATAAATGGAGCCCTTGGCTTATTTGTCCTGTAGCTGGGAAAATAAAATATGAATCGGGTACCGGGCTTTGGGCATAATATGGTTCGGGTTCGGGCGGTTTTATTCCATCAGGAATAATCAAAAGGTCGCCTCTAAAAATTTCTCCATCTTCAGCTAAATCATTAAAAGTAATAATTGAGTCAACATCTCCTTTATATTTTTTGGCAATTTCAGTCAAAGTATCACCCTTTTCTACTAAATGTAATACTCCAGAAACTGGTGGAATAATCAGTCTCTGCCCAGGTAAAATTTTAGAGTTCTTACTCAGGTCGTTAGCCCAGAATAAAGCATCTAAAGAAATTTCAAAATCAGTAGCAATTTTCCAAAGATTATCGCCTGATTGAACAGTATATTCAATAATTTCCTTTTTAATTTCCGACTCAAAATTACCAATCAAACTTCCTAAAACTTTTGGGGTAACTATTATTGGAGGGGAAGCTGTCTTTAGACTGTTTTTTTGAATAAAGAATAATTCAGGAGACTCAATAAGGAAACTTTCTCCTGAACCCAAAAATAGATTTTGATTACTAATTGAAGAATTTAATCCAGTGGTTAAAGTCTTTTCTAAAATTTCAGATTTTGACAGAGAAACTAAAATTAAAAATAAAATAATCGAAATTATTCCTACATAAAAGAAGGGGTCCTTAGAGGATCCTTTTGGAATTATCCTTTTGAAACCTATTTTAAATTTTTGAAGTAATTTAGGAATAGATTTTAAAGATTAAAATGTCTCTTTAAAACCTATAAGATTCATTAATGGAAGTCAAGGGTCTTTTCCACAGGCCAAATTTTGTTAGAGCTTTAGGAAATATCAAGTTATAATTAAATAATGGATTTAACATTGAAAAAAGTCGTCAAATATTTACTAAAAAAGTATGGAGCTTATCCTTCAAAAAGATTCGGTCAGAATTTTTTAATTGATAAATCGGCTCTCAAAAAAATTGTCGAGTCAGCTAACCTTCACCTAAAAGATATTGTCTTAGAAATTGGACCAGGAATTGGTACTTTAACCAAGGAAATAGCCAAAAAAGTCAAGAGGGTTATTGCTATAGAAAAAGATAAAAAAATGATTGAAATATTGAAAGAAACCTTAAATGATTTTAAAAATGTAAAAATCATCCAAGAAGACATTTTAAAAATAGACCCTAAATACTATATCCTAAACACTAAACACTATAAGATTGTTGCCAATTTACCCTACTATATTGTTTCGCCGGTTATTAGAAAGTTTTTGGAATCAAAAAATCCTCCAGAATTTATGATTCTAATGGTTCAAAAGGAGGTGGCCCAGAGAATTTGCTCAAAGCCTCCTAAAATGAGCCTTTTGGCAGTTTCGGTTCAGTTTCATGCAAAACCAAAAATTATTTCTTTTGTTTTAAAAAAATCTTTCTGGCCTCAGCCAAAAGTTGACGGAGCTATCATAGAGCTATCAAAAATTAGATCTCAAAAATCAAAAATTTTTACGGATTTGTTTTTCAAAATTGTAAAGGCGGGTTTTTCCCAGCCAAGAAAACAACTTGCCAATAACCTATCGAAGGGGTTAGAATTAGATAAAGAAAGAATTAAGAAATGGCTTTTAAAAAATAAAATTAAACCCACCCAGAGAGCAGAAACTTTAAGTGTCCAAGATTGGATTAAATTAACCAAGAATTTCAAATGGAAAATTCAGAGGCAAAAGAAGGAAACATAAAAAAAGAAGAAACAAAAAAAGAGTTATCTAAAAAAGATATTATTTTAATTTTTTCTGTAATTTTACTCCTTAGCTTAATCACTTATTGGCATTTTAAAAATTGGCGAAAGTCCCTAAGCGAGGTTGAAATGCCAAAATTCGAAATGCCAGAATTTGAATTTCCTTCTAAAGAAGAAGAGGGTTATAAAGAGTTTATTAGCTCAGACGGGAAGTTGAAAATGAAATATTCTGCTGACTGGATGGAAATGAAGAGTGAAATTTTTGAAGGTTTTACCCAAGAAGACAAAGGAAAAACTTTGTTTTTTGCTCAGAAATTCGAATTGGAAAAAGCAGCTCAAGCTTTTTTAACAATCCAGGAATTAAGTTTGGGAGAGGAAAAGGGATTTGAGGAAATTATTGAGAAAATGAAAAGAGATATAGAAGAAAAAGAGGGAGAAATGGAAATTTTAAAATTGGAAATTGAAAATAAAACAGCAATTTTTGAAGCAGGTTATAAAGGGAAAACCGGTTATCCTCTTCACTCGAAAGAAAAAATAATTTTAAATAAAGAAAAGACCTACTTAATTAGTTTCTTCACTTTTGAGAAAAATTGGCCAGACCTTCAGCAAGAAGCTGAAGAAATTATCAATTCGACTACACTCCTCAAATAATTTTTGGTATAATAAAAATATGAAGAAAAAGTTACTTTTTTTACTAATTCTTTCGGTAACTTTGGGAACCAGTTTCAAAGTTTTAGCTTTGGAAACTACTTGGCCGACCTCTCCTCTTGGAACAGACCTAACCGATGACAGCACTCTCACTGATATGGTGAGATATTTTTATGAATGGGGAATTTTCGTTGGAGGAATAGCTTTTTTTATCTCCTTATTAATTGGTGGATTTTTATATCTAACATCGATGGGTAATCCAGCTCGAATGAGTGAAGCTAAAAATAGAGTTTTTTCAGCTCTTATTGGGCTCGTTTTACTCCTTTGTATCTATCTTATTTTAAATACCATCAATCCTGAACTGACTATCCTAACTATGCCTAAATTAAAGCCTGGGGCTCTTGGGGCCAAAATAATTTTATATACAGGAGCAGCTTATACGGGAGATGAGTTTGAGCTTGAATTGGGTGAGGAAGTAAAGGATCTCGGACCAGAATTTGGTTTAGCGCCAGGAGCAGGGGTTGCGATCGGCTCAGTCGATTTCGTAGTAGGTCCATGGGCAGGTAAATGTGTTGGATATTTTTATGACCAAGTAGATTTCGGGGAACCTGTTGAAGAACTCAAGGGCGACGAACCTAACTTTGCATTAATAATGCCTGTAGTTCGCTCAGTCCAGTTTAAATATTTTTCAGAAATAACAAGCGAGCCCTGTACAGTAGTAACTTTCTATGACGATATAGATTGTAGTGGTGGTTCTTTCGCGCCAGCCTCCATTCCAGTTGATTGCGATGATTTTGGAGCAAAAACAATCAAGTCTATCAGGATAGTCGGGGGATGCTCAATATTCTTATATGATGCAGCAGGTTGCGGTACCCCCGTGCTCACAGTCGGAGGCGATGTTTCTTCAAATTGCGATTTCCCAGATATTGCAAAATATGACGCGGGTACAGATTTCCAATCAGTAAAGATTCAAGATATCTCTTTTTAAAAATAAGAGGCTAATTTAAAATGTTGAGGAAAATTAAAAATTATTTATTTAACAGAAAGTTAGTAGTAATTATCCTTTGCTTCTTTATTCTTGTAGGCCTATTTATTCCTTTACAAAAAGCTAAGGCAGATCTTCTTGGAATCATTGATACTTTTAATGCTATGTTTGAAGGGATAGAGGAGAAAGCTGCCCCCTTAGCTAAACAAATCATAACGGTTTTTGTGACTTATATTGTTGGCTTAGTGGCTCTTTATACTTCTTCTAACCTCCTTCAACTTGCAATAGTAGAGCAATCTAATTGGCTCACTATCCAATTAAGTCCAATAGTCCAAGCTGGTTGGAGTTTTATTTCGGGTTTAGCTAATTTATTTTTAATTTTGATTTTTGTAGCTATCGCCATCGCCTATATTTTAAAAATTGAAACTTTTCAGGCAAAAAAGGCTCTACCAAGATTAATTATTGTTGCTCTTTTACTCAATTTCAGCTTAGTTTTTATCGGGGCTTTAGTTGATATTTCAAATATCTTATATAACACAGTTCTACAGGGAAATGAAAATCTAATTTTACAGTTCATCGATGCTCTTGGAGCAGGGGGTTGGGATGTGGTATTTAATTTGATGCTTTGGATTGCCCTTCTGGCAGGACTTTTTATAATACCTGTTGTCGGTCCTTTTGCCCAATTGGGGCTTGTGATACTAATGGTTGGAGTCGCTTTCCTCCCAAATATCGTCACCTGGATTTTCCAAATCGTTCTCTTTCTTATGGTAAGCGGAGTTTTCTTCACCTGGACTTTTCTATTTGCCGCTCGAGTATTTGTCATTCAAATATTAGCAATATTAGCCCCTCTTGCCTTTGTGTGTATGATTTTACCCCAGACCCGAAAATATTGGGATGAATGGCTCAAGCACCTTTTGGGATGGATGTTTTTGGGAATATTTCTTTTGTTCTTTTTAGTAATAGGGTTGAGAGCAGCTGATGTATTAGTTCCACCAGGAGGACTCACTCCTATTCCTGTTCTTGGCTGGTTAAGTATCGCTTCCTACTTCACTTACTATTTCTTTATTTTTATTTATTTAATATTAGTTTCTTACGTGAGTAGTAGGTTTATGCCAGCCCTAGCTACTTTTATGATTACCCAGGCAAAAGGCTGGGGGGGAATAGCTTGGCAAAGAGCTATTAAACCTTTTGGAAAAGTATTCACTAAAAGCGCAGAAAGAGCATGGAAAGAAAAAGCTGAACCACGTGTGAGGCCGTGGTTAGAACGAAGACATCCATTAATTAGTAGAGTAGTGGGAGGACCAGGAGCCTATGAAGCAGAAGTAAAAAAGAGGACAGCGAAAGAACGCAAGAAAATAGAAGATAGAAGTACCGAAGCACTTCATAAAATCGCCGAAATGCGACCCATAACACCAGAAGACAGACACCAGAAGGCAGCAGCTATGGAGTTCTTGGCTGAGAAAAGAAAACTTACTGACACTGAAAGGCAATATCTTTCTGTTGCCAAGGCTTACGGAGCTGATATGAAGAAAATTTTACAGGCAAGACCAGACTGGGCTCCTTCAACAATAGATCCAAAAACTGGAAGACCAGCAACCATCAGAGGAGTGATGGAAAAAATGGAACCTAGAGAATTTAGAAGAAAAGTTCAAGCAGAAACTCTGAAAAATTTACAATCTTTATACGCTGCTGATTCTCGACAAATAAGGGAAATAGCACTAAGAGGAACTCGAGCTCAAAAAGATGCTCTTCGGGATGTTGTTAGTAGAAGAGGTACTGAGATAGCAGATGAAATTACTCATTTAATCAGAACAGGAAGAAGAAGAGAAGCCAATGCTTTACATGAAAAATTACAACATATAGAATCGATAGTCTAAATACTAAATAATTATTAAAATAAAAATGAAATCTCAATCGAATCAAAATCAGGAAATAGTCTTCAAAAAAGATCCTTCAAAAATCATCTCTGAACTAATGGAAAAATATGGTTTAAGTGAGACAAAAGAAAATTTCTTGGAAAAAATAAGAAAGGGAGAAACTACCACCAGAAGGAAAATAGCCGAAATTATAAGAGGGGTTATTGATGGAAAAATCTCAACCGAAGATTTGGTTACTACCTTCCAGCAGCACTTAAATGTTTCAAAAGAAACAGCAGAAAAATTAGCTGAAGACATCAAAAGAGAAATTCCGATTTCTGTTAAGAGAGTTTTAAAAGAAGAAATATCTCCTTCTCCTAAAAGAGAAGTTGCTTTACCTAAAAAACCAATAGTCGAACGAACAGAAACGAAGACTCCGACTCCTCCTAAAAAACCACTTTCTCCTTCAAAAAAAGATATCTATCGAGAACCAATCAAATAGAAATAAAAAAAGAAGGGTTAAAACTTAATTTTAATTTTTAACCCCTTTTTTGGATATTTTCAATAATTTTTTTCGAGTCTTCGATTAGTTCTTCACCGCTCATTTCCCTTGACCCCTTCCTTTTTTCTTCTGAGGGCTTCTTTTGTGTCGGGAGCTTTTTTTCTCTCATCGGCATCCTTTTCCAAGCAGCGATAAGATTTAGTAAGCTTCTCTCCAAGCCTTCAGCTCCTTCTACTCTAATATCAAGGAAACTTCGACCGTCAATTGCCATCCTCCTCTGAATCAGATCTTTACTTAATTCTCTGAATTCTTTATTTAACTTTGTAGACCTTTTAATCGTTTCTTGAATATCTTTCACTGATTTACCAGTTGCTTTAGCCATCATCTGAATAACTGAACCTATTGTTTCTTCTGCTCTCTGCTCGGCCTCGTAAGGTGCTGCTTCTGCCTCCAACCTTTCTTTATCTACTCTTGGTAAAGCTTTTTCCAATTCTTTAGGAAGCTTTATTTCCTTGACAATTAACCTTAGATCTTCTTCTCTGAAGCCCGCCTTTCGCAAAGTGCCATCCTCATCTTTAAAGATCCCTTCTGCTTCCTCTCTCAATTTTGATATATTTTCAGTGGCCTGTTTCCAGGTCATTTTCCCAAAAGCCACTCTAAGAGCTCCAACCACTGCCTCCTCAGTCCAATCCATTAGTTCTTTATCTTTAATGGGGACATGAGATTTCAAGATCTTGATAAGCCCTGTTTTTGTCCTAGGAAATCGTAAATAAGCTACCGAATCAACTTTAAGGACCTGAGTCCCATATTGTGTTTTTCCTCGGTATTTCTTTGCCTTTGAAATAATTGTTCTCTCAGGATACGTCAAGTTATACCACTTTGTAGGGTATATTTTTAAGTAGCATCCTGGCAAGAGCGGTACAAAGTAATAACCGCTCTTGCAAAATCCTACTGGTTTTCCAAAGACCACTTTTATTGCTATCTCTGCCGGTCCAACGATTTTTATTGAACAAAGGAACCAAGTTGTCACAATTAGAATAGCTATCCCCGCAACAGTTATTGCAATAGAGAGGAGCTTTAAAAAAGCAGCCACTGAAAGAGCGATTATCAGTGTCGCTATCATCTTTATCAGCGTCCCTCTACTCCACCGTCTTTTCGCTTTTTCTTCTCTCTCAATTTTCTTTTTCTCTGCCATTTCTTTTTACCTTCATACATATTTAGTTTTTAAGGTTTCGATGTTTCTATTATATTATATTAAAATATTTTTGTCAAGGGCTACCCTCACCTTACTACTCATTTCTTTTTTATGCTATAATTAATAAATTGAGTTTTTGAAAAGACTTCTACCTAAAATTATAACAAGATGGTAGAATATATTTAGAAAATCAAAAAATTAACTACACTTTAAGTTATTTATCATATGGAATTTACTGTTCCCCAATTCATTGAGGAGGAACCAAAAATAGTCGGGCCCCTCACTTTTAAACAGTTTATTTTCGTTGCCGTAGCTGGAGCTGCTTGTTTTTTTCTTTATTTTTTTATTGGCGAAAAAAATTTCGCTCTTTTTTTACTAATTACCATAATCTTAATGGGAGGATCCCTGGCTCTTTGCTTTTTGAAAATTAAAGGTTATAGCTTGCCCATGATCATAAAAAATTTTTTCACCTATTCAATCTCTGGTAAAGTTTTCCTCTGGAAAAGGAAAATTGTGCCCCCTAAATTTAAAAAGGTTGAAAAATTTGAAAAAGCCGAGGTCGAAGAAGAAGCTACATTGAAAATGGCTAAAAAAAGTCATTTACAAAGATTATCAACCCAGGTGGAAACCAAAACAATAAAATAAAAACCTATGCCAAGGGCACCTACTCAACAATTTTTAGAAATTAAGCAAATAAGAGAAGGGGTGATTGTTCTGAGAGATAAAACCTTAAGAGGAATTTTGATGCTTTCTTCTTTAAATTTCGCCTTAAAAGCTGAGGAGGAGCAAACTGCTATTTTATATCAATTTCAGGAGTTTTTGAATTCTTTAGATTTTTCTTGCCAACTTCTTGTCCAAACCCGGAGATTAAATATTACCGGTTACTTAGATAAATTGAAGGATCTCGAAGAAAAACAGGAAAATGAACTCCTGAAAATTCAGACCAAAGGCTATCGTGAATTTGTGGCTGGGATGATAAAAGGAGGAACAATAATGACGAAAAGTTTTTTTGTTATTATTCCTTTTTATCCTTCTCCTTTAGAAATCCAAGAATTTGGCGGCAAAAAAAAGCTTCCCGGAGTACCAAAAACTCCAACTTTAACTGAAGAATCTTTTCAAAGATATAAAAGCCAACTCTGGCAGAGAATGGAATTTGTTGCCTTGGGATTAAGAAGGTGTGGTCTCCAGGCCATTCCTCTAATTACTCCTGAACTAATTGAGCTTTTCTGGAAATTCTATCATCCAAAAGAAGCAGAATTTGGTTATTACCCTGAAATTCCCCCAGAATTAGCCCAGTAGTAAGCTTACTCTTCTATTAAATTTGCCAAAAAATATGAAAATTCCATTTTTAAAAAGAAAAAAAGAAATAGAAATTCCCAAGAAAATATTTGAAGCAGAAATCCTCAAAGTAACTGATATTATTGCCCCTTCTTCAATTGAAATTTCTCAGAATTATCTAAAATTGGGAGAGAAATTTGCCAGAAGTTATTTTATTTTTTCTTATCCAAGATATTTAAGTGCTGCCTGGCTTTCTCCGGTTATAAATTTAGATATTCCTCTAGATATTTCCTTTTTTATCCACCCAATTGAAACTGGAACGGTTTTGAAACAATTAGTAAAAAGGGTGACTGAAGTTCAATCAGAAATTATGGAAAGAGAAGAAAAAGGTCTTGTTCGAGACCCAGTTTTAGAAACTGCTTTCCGGGATTTAGAAGAATTAAGAGACAAGCTTCAGACCGCTCGAGAAAAGATGTTTAAATTTGGCCTTTATCTTACTGTTTATGTTGATAAAGAAGAAGATTTTAGAGCTATTGAAACTACTCTCCGCTCAATCCTTGAAGCCAGACTAATTTATATAAAACCAGCTCTTTTCCAACAACACGAAGGATTTATCTCCAGTTCTCCTTATTGCTTGGATCGGCTCCTAATCCATACCCCAATGAATACTGAGCCCCTCTCTTCTATCTTTCCTTTTATCTCTTTTGACTTGAGCTCCAACGAAGGGATTTTATATGGGGTAAACCGTCATAATAATTCTCTAATTTTATTCGATAGATTCAGTTTAGAGAATGCGAATGAGGTAGTTTTTGCCAAGGCCGGTAGTGGAAAATCATATGCTGTAAAATTGGAAGTTTTACGATCCTTAATGTTAAATGTGGACGTGATAGTTATTGATCCCGAGAATGAATATATGTTTTTATCTGATGCCGTTGGTGGTTCTTTCTTTAAAATTTCTCTAACCTCTCCAAATCATATTAACCCTTTTGAATTACCTCCCCCCAGAGAAGATGAAAAACCGGAAGATGTTCTAAGATCGAATACTATAAACTTGGTCGGTTTATTAAGGATTATGTTAGGGGGGTTAACTCCGGAAGAAGATGCTATTATTGACAGAGCCTTAACTGAAACTTATGCCGCCAAAGACATTACCCCTGAATCTGATCCCGCTCTCTGGAAAGAAAATCTTCCTCTGATGGAAGATTTAGAAACAGTCCTGGAAACTATGGAGGGAACTGAATCATTAGTGAGAAGGTTGCAGAAATTCACCAAAGGAGCCTACTCCTCGTTTTTCAACCAACCTTCAAATATCTCAATGGAAAACAACATGGTTATCTTCGGAATAAGAGATATGGAAGAAGAGTTAAGACCAATGGCCCTTTATATAATTTTGAGATATATTTGGAAGACAGTCAGAGCCACTCTTAAAAAAAGAATTTTGATTGTTGATGAGGCTTGGTGGTTAATGCAATCAGAAGACGGAGCTTCATTCCTCTATGGAGTTTGTAAGCGAGCAAGGAAATACTGGTTGGGGGTAACAACAATTACCCAGGATATCGGAGATTTTATGAAGTCATCCTACGGTCAACCAATCATTACCAACTCTTCTTTACAACTTTTATTAAAGCAATCACCAGCCACAATCGACATCGTCAAAAAAACCTTTCTTTTAACTGAGCAAGAAAAATATATGTTGTTAGAAGCAGCAGTAGGTGAGGGGTTATTTTTCGCCGGGCAAAAACACGTCGCCATAAAAGTAGTTGCCTCTTATGCTGAAGACCAGATAATTACCACAGCCCCTGAAGAAGTTTTAAAAATAAGAAAAGCAAAAAAAGAGTTAGCTGAAGAATAAACTCTGATATCTTTTTAATGAAAAAACCCTGTTATTAAAACAGGGTTTTAAAGTGTTATTTCTAAAACTTAAATTTTGTCAAGTTTTAAGGATAGGGTTTAATTATCACTCTTCTTTCTGGTTCTTGACCAATGCTTTCGGTGGTAACATCTTGACGATCAGCTATTTCCAAATGAATAATCCTTCTTTCATAAGCTGGCATCGGCGATAGAATCTTTTCTCTTTTTGTCAAAGCGACCTCATCAGCAACTGAATGAGCCGTTTCTTTTAGATATTCAATTTTTCTCTTTTTATAATCATTGATATCCAAATCGATAAAGAAAATTTCTTCAATCTTCCTTCTCAAGATTGCCTTCAGAAGACGTTGGATCTCCAAGAGAGTCTGTCCTCCTTCCCCGATCAGAATCTGAGGTTTTTCCATTTTCAAATTTATAGATAAAGTTTTTTCTTTCTGAAATAAAGGTTTAATTTCAACATCAATTGTCATTTTTTTAAAAAATTCCTCAACAATTTTGTTAACTGTATCTAAATTAGATTGAGTAAGCATAAGATTTTATTTTCCTTATTCTTTATTATTTATCTGCGGGTTCTGTCGCCAGAGCAGGCTTCCTAAAAATAAAATATTGCTGAATAATTGAAAAGGTTGTTGTCACTATCCAATAAAGTCCAATAGCTGAAGGTAATTTTAATAAGATGAAAAAAGTGAAGATAGGAAAAACATAGAGGGTCTGTTTTTGGAGAATCTTTGAAAATTGGCCTATTCTATCCTCCATTTTAATTTCTTGAACTTTTGGGGTAATCATTTTTGTCTGGATAAATTGAAAAATGCCAGCGAGAATTGCTAAAATGAGCGAGGGTTGACCAAGATTCATTATTCCAAGAAAAGTGGGGTTGATTTGTCCGGGCTTAGGAACAAAATAATAAAGATTAATCATTTCTCCAGGAACCAATCCTTTACGAAATACTTGGTAGAGGGCGATTAAAATCGGGAGTTGAATTAACAAAGGTAGACAACCGGAGAAGGGATTAATTTTTTCTTTCTGATAAAGTTCCATCATTGCCCGAGTCTGCTTTTCTTTATTGTCTTTGTATTTTTTCTGAATTTCCCGAATTTTTGGTTGGAGCTCCTGTAAAACTTTCTGAGATTTGATTGCCTTAATTCCTAAAGGATAAAATAAAATTCTGATTAAAATTGTCAAAAGAATTATTGCTATTCCGAAGTCTTGACCAGGTAAATATTGATAAAACAAAATCAGAATATTGAATAATGGCTTGTATAAAATTAGATTGAAAAGATTAATAAAAAATTCCATAATTTTAAGGTAAATCTATCCCTCCCTGATGCCAAGGATGGCACCTTAATATTCTTTTCATCCCGAGAAACAAACCCATAAATAAACCATATTTTTTGATTGCCAAATAGGAATATTGGGAACAGCTTGGATAAAATCGGCAAGTTCTTCCAAAAGCTTGAGAAATAAATTTTTGATAAAATTTTATTAAATTAAGAATTAAAATCTTTAACATTCTAAATTATTTTTGCCTTACTAAAAAGTTTACTTATTACCTCTTCAATATCCCAAAAATCTTTATTTTCCAAACCCGGCTGAGCAATTAAAATAACATCGAATCCTTTTTTAATCTTTTTCAACTTTATCCGGACTAACTCCCTCAATCTTCTTTTAATTTTATTGCGCAAGCTTGCTTTTTTTGAAATTTTTCCCCCGACAATAAAACCGAAACGATTCTGTTTTAAATTATTTCTAATCATCTTTAAAACTAAAAAATCTTCTTTAAATCCCTTCCCTTTTTTAAAAATCAATTCAAAATCTTTCTTCTTTTTAAGCCGATTTATTTTTACTAACATCTTTAAAAACTTAAACGGTTAACCTCCGTCTACCTTTTCTTCTCCGCTTAGATAAAATTCTTCTTCCTCCTTTTTTTTTCATTCTTCTTCTAAAACCATGGGTTCTTTCTCTTTTCTTTTTCTTAGGACGATAGGTGATTGACATAATTTAGATTTTAGATGTTAGATTTATAGATATTAGATAGTAGTTTTTTAAGATTAGCAAAAAATATTTTTAAAGTCAATTTTCAATTCTCTTTATAAAATCTAAGATCCAATGCCTAGTATCCAAATTTCACAATCTCTCCCCAGTTTATCAACAGATCTTCTTTTTTTTATTGAATTCTCTCCTCGTTTGACATATGGTATGATTAGATAATAGATACTGGGTATTGGAAATAAAAAGACAAGCTAAATAGTAAATTTCGCTCACTAATATCTAATACCTAAAATCCAAAATTTAACTTATGAATCACGAAGAACTCTGGCAGGCAGTCCTTGCCCAAATTCAATTAAATATTTCCCAAGCTAATTTTGCCACCTGGTTTAAGAACACCAGAATCCTTGGTAAAAAAGAAGAAAAGGTGGTAATCTCTGTTCCCAATTCTTTTGCCAAAGAGTGGCTCGAAAATAAATATAATAAGTTAATTTTCAAAATTTTACATAGTTTAGACGAAGGAATTAAAGGAGTAAGATATGAAATAGGTAAAACCGGCCTAAAGGTTTTTAAAAAATCTCCACTGCCTATTTCAGAAACCGAACAGCTTGAGTTTCCAGAATTTAAAATTGATAAAGAAACCAATCTCAATCCTCGTTATGCTTTTGAAAATTTTGTAATAGGCCCTTTTAACGAACTCCCTCAAGCAGCTGCCTGGGCAGTGACAAAAAATCCTGGGTCTATCTACAATCCATTATTTATTTATGGAGGGGTTGGTCTGGGTAAAACCCATTTACTTCAAGCCATCGGTAATGAAATCGTTAAAAATTTTCCTAAGAAAAAGATAAGATATATTCCCTGTGAAAAATTCACCTCAGGAATCATAAACTCAATCAGAAATCATAGTATTGAAAGTTTCAAGTCAAAATATCGAGCAATTGACATTTTAATTATTGACGATGTCCAATTTCTGGCTGGGAAAGAAAAAACTCAGGAAGAGTTCTTTCACATCTTTAACACTTTATATGAAAGAGATAAACAGATAATCCTTTCTTCTGATCGATCGCCAAAAGCCATTCCAGCTTTGACCGAGAGATTGAGATCTCGTTTTGAAGGAGGAATGATCGCTGATATATCTTTGCCTGACCTTGAAACAAGAATAGCTATTCTTAAAACTAAAGCCCAAGAAAAAAGAATCAATTTCCCCAGTGAAGTTTTTTCTTATATCGCCACAAAAATCCAAAAAAATATTAGGGAACTAGAAGGAGCTTTAAATAGATTAATAGCCTACCAGAAACTAAAAAAACAAGTTCCTGATGTTGAAACCACTAAAAACCTTTTAAAGAAGATAATCATTTCTCCAGTTAAAATAACCACTCCAAAAAAAATAATCCAGGGGGTAGCTGAGTTTTACGATCTCAAGGAAAAAGATCTTCAAAGCTCTTCTCGAAAAAAAGAAATCGTTAAACCCCGTCAGGTAGCAATGTATTTATTAAGAGAGATATTAAAATGTTCTTATCCTTTTATCGGTAGAAAATTTGGAGGGAGAGATCACACCACCGCTATCCATGCTTACGGAAAAATCCTTAAAGAGTTAGAAAAGGATGAAAATCTGAAAGAGGAAATCAACTTAATAAAACAGAGAATATCAAGTGTCTAAATTATAGAAAAGAAAAGAATAAATCTTTAACTAAAAATTATTCCCAATTTTTCAACAGTTCCTCCTATAAATAAAACCAAGTCTATTTATATTTAAAAAAAATTTATCCCCAAAACCAACAATAATGAAATTAAAAATATTACAAAGTAAATTAAAAAAGGGACTTAATATTGTTGAAAGGGTTTCTATAAAATCTTTAACTTTACCGATTCTTAATAATATCTTAATTAAAGCTGAAAAAAATTTTTTAAATCTTTCATCTACTGACTTAGAAATAGGAATTAAATGGTGGGGTCTAGCAAAAATTGAAAAAGAGGGAGCAATTGTTATTCCGGCTAAAGTTTTTTCGAATTTTGTCGGATTTTTACCTGAAGAACCAATAAATTTAAAAATTGAAAATCAAACTTTAATTATTGAATCAGAAAAATATAGTACCCAAATCAAAGGTTTTAATCCTGAAGAGTTTCCTATTATTCCACAAATTACCACAGGGGAATCTATTATTATTAATAGTCTCTCCTTTTGTCAGGGTTTAAATCAAGTTGTTCAAATACCTATTCTTTCTTCAGCTAGACCGGAAATCTCAGGAATTTATTTCTCATTTCAAAAAGATTTGATAAAAATAGTAGCTACTGATAGTTTTCGTTTAGGAGAAAAAAGACTTTTTTTAAAAGAAGCCCTTCCTCTCCATCAAGAGTATTCCTTGATCTTACCTCAAAAAGCGGCTAAAGAAATAATCAATATTTTTAGCGAAAAAGAAGGGAAAATTAAAATTTACTTTTCAACTAATCAGATTTTATTTGAATCCTCTATAAGAGAGACCCCCCACCCTAAAATTCAACTCATCTCCAGATTAATTGAGGGTGAATATCCAGATTACCAAGCTATTTTTCCTAAAAAATCTGAAACCCAAATTATTCTGAAAAAAAATGAACTTTTAAATCAACTAAGAACAGCTAGCCTTTTTGCCTCTAAAATGAATGAGGTAAAATTAAAAACGGATATTAAAAAAGGAGAAATTGAAATTTTTAGTCAGAATCCTGATTTAGGAGAATATCATTCCTTTCTTTCTGGAAAAATAAACGGGAAAGAGGTGGAAGTCTCTTTTAATTATCGATTCTTAATTGATGGTCTTTTAAATATAAAAAGCTCAGAGGTGATTTTTGAGTTGAATGGAGAAGAAGGGCCATCCGTTTTAAAACCAGTTGCTGATCCAAGTTATGTTTATCTGGTTATGCCTATTAAGCCAAGTTAGCTAAATGTTCAAGAAAATAAAGGATATTTTAGGAAAAAGAATCGAATAATACAGTTTTAAAAATGAACTTTTAGCCATAAGAATTTTTGACCTCTGGAAAAAAGTAATAAAGGAGAAGCCGTCTTTCAATAAAAAAGCCGGTTTTTTTGAAAACCCAGCCAATTTCATTTAGAAAAAGAATTTTATTTGTTAAAGTCCAAAATTCTACTCTTGCTCAAGAATTAAAACTTTCCGAAACAGAGATAATAAAAAAGATTAACAATTCTCTTCCCAAATCATATTTTAAAAAAATCGTTTTTAAAATATTCAGCCCTACTAAAAATTTCTTCGCTCGAGGCGGATAAATTAATAAAGATCCTCTGAAAATTTTAACAAAGCCCGCTCCATAACCTGGTGGAAAATTGGTCCGGCTACCGATACTCCTGGTGCTTTTTCCATCGGAGAATTGTCATTATTCCCTGCCCAAACCCCAACCACGATTGAAGGGGTATAACCTATAGTCCAACCGTCTCTATAATTATCGGTTGTTCCGGTTTTAACAGAAACCTGAAATCCCTCAAAATAAAGGGAAGATCTCGGGCCAAACATTGGAGCCCGGGCCTCATTATCAGATAAAATATCATTAATTAATCTACAAATTTCAGTTTCCAAGACTCTTTTTGGAATTTTTTTATTTTCCTCAATTATAGCACCTGTTGAATCTTCGATTCTCAAAATAGCTGTCGGTGTAACTTTTAATCCTTCAGTAGCAAAAACTCCGTAGGCAGACACCATATCCAATAATTTTACTTCTTGACCACCTAAAACTATTGAAGGATAATAAGGTGATTTTAGAGTAGTAATTCCAAGTTCTCTGGCCGTTTTAACCGAGTCTTCTAAACCAACCTTTATATCTCCTAATCCAGCTAAATCCCGAAGAACTTTAATTGAGGGGACATTTATCGATTGAGCCAGGGCCTCTCTGACGGTTACCTCTCCTCGAAATTTTTCATCATAATTTTGGGGAATATACTCTTCACCGCCCCAAATTCCAAAATTCGTTTCTTCGTCCAAGACTTTATATTTGTCGTCATAGCCCTTTTTAAAAGCAGTGGCGTAAACAAAAGGTTTGAAAGCCGAACCCGGTTGTCTCCCCCTTAAACTAACATTGGGATAAGGTTCAAAAAGACAACTTTGTCCAGGAATATTGCTTCCAGAGGTGCAACCTTCAGGATAGGGATCTGAGAACCAATCTTTAGAACCAACCATGGCTAAGATTTCCCCGGTCTTCGGTGAAATGACAACTAAAGAGGCATTAAATGCTTGATATTTTTCATTGATTTTTGCCCTATCCTCAACTATTTCTTCAGCTAACTGTTGAAGTTCCCAATCCAAAGAAGTATAAACTCTCAACCCCTTTTCTTTTAAGAAATCTTGACTATAGCCTTTTTTTTCTAGATATTCTCTAACGTACATTACAAAATGAAGGGCTATTTCTGGGTAATTTTCGGCAAATTTTATTTCCTCTTCTTGGGCATTTTCTTTTTGTTCATTTGTAATATATCCTAAAAGTTCCATCCGATCCAAAATATAGTCTTTTCTAGTCAATAATTCATCCAGATGCTTTCCGAACACTGGAGAGAAATAACTTGGAGCTTTAATTAAAGAAGCTAAAAGGGCGGCTTCGGATAAAGAAATTTCAGAAACCGGTTTGTTAAAATAACTCTGACTGACTTCTTCAACCCCGTAAAGATTAGGACCAAAAGGAACCTGGTTTAAGTACCATTCCAAAATCTGATCTTTAGAATATCTTCTATCTAATTCTAAGGTTAAAATAATCTCTCTAATTTTCCTCTCTAGAGTTTTTTCCTGGGTTAAAAAAGAAGAACGGATGAGTTGTTGAGGAATAGTTGAGCCGCCTTGCACTGGCTTGCGTACTTTTAGATTAGCCAAAAGAGCTCGGCCTATTGCTTTAGGGTCTATTCCAAAATGATGATAGAAATTAACATCTTCAGCAACAACCACCGCTTCTCTTAAATAGATAGGAATCTTTTCTAAAGGAACAATTTTTCTTTTCTCTTCACCATAAATCTCATATAAAAGAGTTTCCCCTGATCTGTCATAAATCTTAGTTGACTGAATAATCTCTCTTTCTAAAAATTTTTCTGGCCGAGGAAGATCTTTAGCATAATAAATAAATACAAAAAGACTGCCTAATAGTAAAATTAAGAAAAAAAAACCAAAGGTTTTTAAAACCAAAAAAAATCTTCTCCTTCTTCTCTTTTTTAAAAAAATATCTCGGTGATATCTCCTTTTTGGCATAAAGCACCTTCATTTTAGGAAATTTAATTAGAATTGGCAAGTCCGAATTTATTTGTTATGATAAAAAAATGAAAATTGATGTCACTTCTGAAAAAATTAAAGAAGTTTTAACTAGAGGAGTAGAAAAAATTTACCCTGATTTTAAAATGTTAGAAAAAAGAATGATCTCTGGCGAGAAAATGAGATTATATTGCGGTTATGATCCGTCAGCTCCAACTTTGCATCTGGGACACTTAATCACATTAAAGAAATTAGCCCAGTTTCAAGAATTAGGTCACGAAGTTATTATGCTTATTGGAGATTTCACTGGAATGATCGGTGACCCAACTGAAAGGCTAACTGTTAGGAGAAAATTAACAAGAAGAGAGGTCATCTCAAACTCCAAAAGTTACAAGAAATTGGCTAGTAAAATTCTAAAATTTACTGGAAAAAATCCGGCTAGAATTTTATATAATAGTCAATGGTTAGATAATCTAATCTTTTTAAAATTAATAGATTTAGCTTCAAATTTTACAGTTCAACAGATAGTTGTTAGAGATATGTTTCAAAAAAGAATAAAAAAGAAGCGACCAATTTATCTACATGAATTTTTATATCCTTTAGCTCAGGCTTATGATGGTTTGGCAATGGATGTTGATCTAGAAATTGGAGGAAAAGATCAAACCTTTAATATGCTTTGTGGGAGAGATTTAATGAAGGCTTTGAGAAAGAAAGAAAAATTTGTTTTGGCAACTAAATTGTTAGTTGACCCCACTGGTAAAAAAATGGGAAAGACCGAAGGGAAAATGATATCTTTGGATGAAAATCCAATAGAAATCTATGGTAAGATTATGTCTTGGCCGGATAGTCTGATTTTGCCTGGCCTCGAACTCCTAACTAATCTGCCTTTAAAAAAAGTCAAAGAAATTTCAAAAAAAATTCGAGGAAGAAAATTAAACCCTGCCGATGCTAAAGCCCAATTGGCTAGAGAGATTGTAGTTATTTGTCACAATAAAAGAGCGGTCCAGGTTGCTGAAAGAGAATTTAATAGAGTTTTCAAAAAGAAAAAATTGCCATCAAAAATTCTTGAAATTAAACTTAAGGAAAAAAAACTTAATATTCTTGGCTTGTTAACTAAAACAAAATTAGCCCGATCCCGATCAGCAGCTAAAAGATTAATCTTGCAAAAAGGGGTTAAAATTGATAATGCAGTTGAAAAGGATTGGCGGAAAGTTATCAAAGTAAAAAAAGGGATGATAGTTCAAGTAGGAAAAAGGAAATTTGTAAGACTGATTTAGTAAAAACCCCGATTTATCGGGGTTTTTAATTACTCAAATTCTTCTTCCAATTCTTCTTCTTCCAATTCTTCATCTTCCAATTCTTCATCTCCTTCTTGATTAATAAAAGGAATTAAAATTTCATCTTCTAAATAAGGCATATTTCTCAGATTTAACCCCCACCTCTTTTTTAATTTAAAGGTAGGTATTTATTTAATTTATTCAACGCCGACCTTTTGATTAAAACTATTATAAAAAATCAAAAAGGCCTGTCAAGTTCCGAAGGCCTTTTTAAACTTTTTCTGAGAAATAGTAAATTAAGGTAATTACCAGAGCATCGGCGCCCCCCGCTAAAACAAAATTCAGTGGGGTAAACATCATCAGATTTTTACAGAGTTTGTATAACAAATTGCTATTCCAAGGGCATCGGCTGCGTCATCGGGAGGAAGTTTTTTTAGATTGAGTAAAGCCTTGACCATCCTTTGGATCTGTTTTTTTTCCGCCCTACCATAGCCGGTTATAGCCATTTTGACTTGTAAAGGAGTGAATTCATAGACTGGGATTTTTTTCTTAGCAGCAGCAAGTAGAACCACGCCTTTGGCTTGGGCAACTGGCATAGCGGTTTTTAGGTTTTTAAAAAAATAAATTTTCTCGATAGCCAAAACTTCTGGCCGGTATTTCTTAATCAACTTATTTAGTTGATTGTGTATTTTTTTTAATCTTTCTCCTTCAGCTAAAGAGGGATTGGTTTTAATCAATCCATAATCCAAGCATTTCAACTTATTTTTACTTTTTTTCTTTCTCCTTTTAGTTTTTTTTATTATTCCGTAACCGGTAGTAGCCGTACCCGGATCAATGCCCAAGATTATCATGATTTTATTCTTTTAAATTTGAGTAAATTTCTTGAACCGCTTCATTGTCATCTAAAGCCGCAAAGAGCTTTTGACAGGCTATTTTATCTTTTTCTTCAGTTTCCAATTCCTTTTTAGCTACCCAATCTAAAGAAGTCGATTCTGTTTTAATTCCTTTATTTTCTAAAATTTTCTTAATCTCTTCCAACCCTTCAGGTTTTGTATAAATATCTAAAACCTCATCATGCCAATAAATGTCTTCAGCTCCTGCCTCAATCGCTAATAATTCTAATTTTCCTTTATCTTTGAGATCTTCGATCTGTGATTTACAGTCTACAGTTATACAACCTTTTCTTTCAAACATCCATTTTACTGCGCCTGGGCTGACTAATTTTCCCTTATTCTGATTTAAAATTTGTTTAATTTCACTTAGGGTTCGATTTTTATTATCAGTGATTCCCTCGATAATAATAGCAATTTTACCTGGGCCATAGGCCTCAAAAAACACCTCTTCTAATGTCACTCCTTTCAGTTCTCCGGTTCCTCTTTTGATAGCTCTTTCAATATTTTCTTTTGGAATATTAAATTCCTTAGCTTTTTCGATAGCCAAGCGTAATTTAGGGTTGGTTTCAGGATCGCCACCTTTTTCCCTGGCGGCAACTGAAATCGTTCGAGAAAGTTTCGAAAAAATTTGACCTCGTTTTTTATCAGCAATTCCTTTTTTATGCTTTATCCGATGCCAATGACTGTGTCCAGACATGTTATATTATTTACTACTTCTTTTTACATTTCAGACAAGTTCTGGCTTCAGGGTAAACTTTTAATCTTCTAATATTAATCAATTTTCCACATCTCTCACAAATTCCATATTTTCCTTTTTTCATTTTTTTCAGAGCTAAATTAATGTTTCGGAGTTTAATTTCTAGAGTATATTCGATCGGTAAAAGGATGCTATATTCTTCAATTTCATCAGCCGCTTTCTCTAAAGCTGCTCCCCCGATCTCTCCATTAAAAAGAGGAAAACGAGGATGCCTGCCTCCTTTTAGTTTTCTATCTTTTTCAGCAAACTTTTTTAACTCTTTTTCAATTGAGGTTTTTTCTTCTTTCAATTTCAATTTTAATTTCTGGAGAAGTTTTTGAGATATTTCAACCATATTTGTTAAAATCTGCCTTTAAAGAACCAATACCATAAAAAGAAAATAGTAGTCAGAATTACTAAAATTAATGTTAAAATTACCACTCGAGTCAAAAACTTTTCAAAAGGAGGAGGTTTTTGGGGAAGAGGTCGAATAATTAGCTCTTCGGCTTTTTCTGTTGGTTTTAAAATTTCCTCAGGTCTTTCTTTCGGTTTGGTTCTTAATTTCTCTAAAAATTTTTTTCTTTCTTCTTCACCTTTTTCAAAGACCTTCAATCTTTCTACTCCTTCCTTAGGTTTCTCTCTAATCCATGGAGGAACTGGTGGAGGTGGTGGCTTAGGATGCAGTGGTTTTTGAGCTGGAGGAGGCGGTGGGGGAGGAGGAGGTTTAGGCGGCGGTGATGGCGGCTTAGGCATTGGCGGTGGCGGTGGCGGTGGTTTTCTTGGCGGTGCTGGAGGGGGCGGTTTAGGTTTTTCTTCAATTGGAGGAGACGGTCTCACTGGCGGTGGTGGTGGTTTAGGTGTTGGAGGAAGTTTTTTTATGAGATTATCAATCTCTTCGATTCTCTTCCTGAAAGATTTTTCTTCATCTAGTAAGGGTTGGTATTCCAGGGTAATTTCTCTTTCTTCTTCTTTTATTTTACTTTTTTCAATATTCAATTGCCATTTTCTCTCTTCAAACTGCTTTCTTTCTTCTTCAGCTTTCCACCTTTCCTTTTCTATTTTTCTTTTCTCAGCCAGATCAACAACTGTCTCTTCTTTTTTCTCAAGTTCGGCTATTCTTTGCTCGGCCCCTCTTTCTTTTATTAGAGTCTCGGCCAAATTTCTTCCAACCTCCTCTTTTCTTCCAGTAAGTTTTTCCAATTTTATTCTGAAAGGTTCTCCTTCGGATAAAGTTGAAGAGAGTTCTTTTTCTAATGCTAACTTTTTTTCTTCTAACTCTGCTTCTCTCTCTCTTTCTGAGATTTCCTGTCTCCTTTTTTTTAACTCCTTTATCTCTCTCAAAATTTTTTGAGATCCTAAATCAACCTCTTTTATTTTATTTTTGATTGTCTCGATTTCATCTTCGGTTTTCCATCTCTCAGCTTCGATTTCCTTTCTCTTTTTCTCAATCCCCCATCTTTCTCGCTCAATCATTTGTTTTTCAGTAACAGAGACCACCTCTTTCTCTTTCTCTTCAATTTCTTTTTTCTTTTTCTCAATTTCTCTTTCCTTTCCTAAAATTGGTTCAAGATCTTTTTCGAGTCGGCTAATTTCTTCTAAATATTGAACCTTCCTTTTTTCAAAAAACTCCCTTTGATCAGAAAGGTTAATAATCTTTTTTTCGATCTCAACCCTTTCTTTTTTAAGTTTTTGTTTTTCTTCCCTTTCTTCTTTTTCGAATCTAATTTTTTCTTTCTCCTCAGGTTTTCTTTCCTTTTCCCTCTCCTCCTCTAATCTATCCTCTTCTAAAATTCCAGCTCTTTTTTTCTCCTCAGCTATTCTCTTTTCAATTAATCTTTTCTTTTCTTCAATTTTCAAAGCAGCAATTTTTTCCCTTTCTCTTCGGGCTTCTTCCTCTCTTAATTTCTCGATATCTTTTTTCATTGTTTTAATTTCCTCTCTTTTGAAAAATTCTTTTTTTTCTGGCATATTGTTTTTAAACCCCTCTTTTAACGAGATGGGACTTTTCTTATTGCTTTTAATGATAAATTTATTCTTCCTTGTTCGTCAATGGAAATTACTTTAACCGGGACAACATCGCCAACTTTTATTACTTCTTCAACTCTTTTTATTCTCCCCGGAGCTAATTGAGAAATATGAAGGAGCCCTTCTTGGCCAGGTAGAACTTCGACAAAAGCTCCAAAATCTAAGATTTTCTTTACTTTGCCTTGAAAAACTTCTCCTACCTTAATTTCTCTGGTAATATTTTTTATCCAACTGATTGCTTTTTTGGCTGCTTCTTCCTTTTCTGAAGTAATATAGATAAGACCTGAGGGTTGAATATCTATTGAGACCTCACATTTTTCAATAATTTCATTAATCACTCTTCCTCCTGGACCGACCACTTCTCTAATTTTTCCCGGATTAATTTGTAAAGTTAGAACTCTAGGAGCATAAGACGACAGTTCAGTCCTTGGTTTCGGTAGAACTTTTCCCATCTTTTCCAAAATTTGAAGTCGAGATTTTTTACCTTTTTCTAATACCTTTTTAAAAATTTCCTTGGTGATTCCCTCAACCTTTACATCCATTTGGATAGCGGTTACACCCTTTTTTGTTCCAGCTATTTTGAAATCCATACCTCCATGATGATCTTCTGGTCCTTGGATGTCAGTTAAGATTTTGTAATCCGCCTCATCGGTGGATGCGCCGGAGAGGCGCATTCCTTCTTTCGTCATTAAACCGATAGCAATCCCAGCAGCCGGCCTTTTTATTTGTATTCCAGCATCCATTAGAGCTAAAGAGGAGCTGGAAACCGAAGCCATTGAGGTCGAACCATTAGAAGAAAGAATTTCAGAGACTATCCTTATTGTATAAGGAAACTCTTCAAAACTGGGAATTAGAGGTAATAGGGCTCGCTCCACTAACATTCCATGACCAATATCCCTTCTGGCCGGTCCCCGTAAAGGCCTTATCTCTCCAACTGAATAAGGGGGAAAATTATAATGATGCATAAATCTTTTTTTACCAACAATTTCCATCCCTTCTAATAATTGAACGTCTCTTGGAGCTCCTAAAGTTAAAATCGACAAAGCCTTAGTCTGGCCTCGGCAAAAAAGACCAGAACCATGGGTTCGAGGTATTAATCCTACCTCACAATAGATTTTTCTTATTTCATCTAGCGCCCGACCATCAGACCTCTTTTCATATTTGAGAATATTTTTATGAACTAATCGATTGATTTCTTTTTCAAAGAAATCTCGAGCATATCTTGTTTTTTCCTGACCAGGATATTTACCTTCAATAAAGTAAGTTAATTCTTCTTTTAGTTTGTTAACTTCTTCCATCCTTCCAACTTTTGTTTTTTGATAAAGAGCCTTTTCTAGTTTATTTCCTAAAAAATTCTTGATTTCCTTTTCTAATTCGAGATCTCTTGGGGGAGTTTCAATTAAAATTTTTTCTTTACCAATTTTTTCTGAAATTTCTCCTTGAAAATCAACCAGTTTTTTTAGATATTTCTCGGAAAATTCTAAAGCTTCCAAAATTGAACTTTCATTGATCTCCTCAAAATCTCCCTCGATCATATTAATTAAGATCTCTCCATTTCTCTCGCCACCGGCTAAAATGAGATCTATGTCGCTTTTTTCTCTTTCTTCGTAAGTCGGATTTAAAACAAATTGGCCGTTTATTTTACCAATTCGAACTGCTGCTATTGGTCCTTGCCAGGGAATATCAGAAATTGAGAGAGCCAAGGAGGCAGAGATTAGACTTAAAATATCAGGGTCATTTTTTTCATCCCAGGAAAGGATAGTAGCAATTACCTGGACTCCCCGCCTTAAATTTTCTGAAAATCTTGGTCGAATAGCCCGATCAATCAATCTTGAATTACAGATCGCCTCGCCTGAAGGTCGGGTTTCTCTCCTGATATAACGAGATCCCCGAATCTTCCCAGCAGCATAATATCTTTCCTCATAATTAACGGTTAAAGGGAAAAAATCAACTTCCTCTCTATCATATTTTGACATCACGCAGGTAGTCAAAACCAAGGTATCGCCCAGTCTTATAAGAACATCAGAATTTGCCTGTTCGGCTAAATTCCTAGTTTCTACTTTCAGTTCCTTTCCTGCTAGGTCTAATTTAAAATTCATATTCTTCGTTTCATTTTTTTAAAAGATATTTTTCAGGATTTTTTTCTAAATCAATGAACTCATCAGCTGTTTCTTTTAAAAGCAAAGCTGCTGATTTTCCAAAGGCAATAACCTCTATTCTTTTTCCTCGGTTCTTTAAATATTCAGCCAAAGCGACAAAATCACCATCTCCAGAAACCAAAACTAAAGTATCAAGACTAGGAGCTATTCTAATAGCATCAATAACTATTCCTACATCCCAATCAGCTTTTTTCAAACCACCATAAAACTCCTGAAGATCTCTGACTCTAGTTTCAATTCCCAATTTAGTTAAGGCCTCGAAGAAAGGTTTTTCTTCTCCTGTTTTTGTTCTGACAACATAGGCAAAGGCTCTAATTAAATTTCTTCCACTTACAGCTAACTTTAAAATTTCTCGAAAATTAACTCTAGCTTGGTAAAGATTTTTTGCCGAGTGGTAGAGATTCTGGACATCAATTAAGACAGCTACTCTTTGACCACTATGCTTAATAACCATAATCATCAACGAATACCTAATCTGTTACAAATATACGAATATTCGCAAATTCGAAAAGGATTCGTTATTTGTTGATTATTTCTTAAGACCTATTTTTTTCACAATGCTATTGTATCTTTTTTTATCATTTTCTTTTAAATAATTTAGCAATTTTTTTCTTTTAGCCACCATTTTTAAAAGGCCCCTTTTTGAATGGAAATCCTTTGAATGTTTTTTTAAATGTAAAAGCAATCTTTTTATTTCTTCAGTTAATAAAGCAATCTGGACTTCTGGCGAGCCAGAATCTGCCTTATGAATCTTATATCTTTCAATTAATTTCAATTTTTCTTCAAGAGTGAGCATCGAATCTACTTTTATTTTATACCAAAAATAAAAAAAAAGCCAAAAGCCTTTTCACTAATAACTAAGAACTATCAACTAATAACTAAAATTGCAAAGCAATTTTCCAGTGCCTCCAGCAGGAGTCGAACCTGCAACTCACGGCTTAAGAGGCCGTTACTCTTCCAATTGAGTTATGGAGGCAAATTATGGTTATGGTACTGGACAGTTAATAGTATGCCAACTCTGAAAGGGACTACCAGCTGGGGTTAGAAAAACGACAATTGTATTCACAATCAACCAAGCAGCCAGGACAATGACTAGACCAATTACAGTTGCTTTTAAAAGCTTTTTTCCTCCTCTGATTTTTTCTGGGTCTCCTGTGGCAGTCAAAAGCATTATTCCACTAATTACGAACATTAGAACTGCCAAGGGGAAAATGATATTTACAGTCACATAATCAACAACCCTTTTAAATAAGACAAGAATATGGCAGAGAGTACAAGGAGCGCTCTCATCAAGAGCTGTACCTGGATCATCTACTAACCTTCCACAAGGGACAAGTCCTCCATAAAGGCATTCCCAAATAATAAGAGCATCAGTATCATTACAATCCCAACATCCTATTATCCCAGGAGGTAAATCAGTTGGATCACAGGGACAATCCATAGTCATAAAGCCATCTCCATCTCCATCCCAGGCGGCCATCATTACTGCAGCATAAATATCGTCAGCCATATCGGCGGGAGTTCCGCCCCAAATAAATTTTTTATCATTAGCCGTAGTACTAACAACTAAATCGTTCATACTATTGCTACAACAACCGCTAGCTCCATCTCCTTCGAGTGGAAAAACATATACACCATTGGCATCGGCTGCATTAGCTGCGTTAACTATTGAATCATTGTCATCATTACTCGGTGTATCGATAACTCCATCATCGGTGCACCCATTCCCACAATAGGGCCCCTCATCACTTATTGGCATAATTATTTTGATTGGTGCCGTCCAGGGATAATTCTGAGCTCTATCTTCAACAGCTGGTCCCCATTGTTCTCTGTCACCATGAGGAGCGCCACACCCAGCATAAGGAAGAACACCTGTTGCACATACTTTAAGCATATCAATGCCATATATTGTATACTTTAGAATAACGTCTTTTTTCTCTAAACTATCAACTACATCATCAATAACATTACAAAGAGTAATCCATTCATTATTCATTGAACCGGAAGTATCTACTACAAAAACAATTTCAGCATCAATGACACACAATTCTGCATCAGCTGAAAAAATAGGAATAATTCCTATTAAAATAGATATAATTAAGAAATATAAAACAAATATTTTTTTATTTCTCATATTAGATTATTATAATACTTTTTTATTTAAATATAAATTTTAAATTCTTAACTTTTTAAATTGATAAGGCAGTTTTACCCCACCCTGTTTTTTAATTATAGCCAAATTTTAAATTTTACAAAACATTTGTGCCCTCGCCAGGACTCGAACCCGGATCTTCTGTTCCGAAGACAGAGATGTTATCCATTACACCACGAGGGCATATTTAATTGTATCAGAATAATTGAAAAATTCAATATTTTGAGTTAAAATAAAGTCATGGAAATTCCCAGAGAAGTAAAATTTGTTATTAATGAATTAAAAAAAGCAGGCTTTGAAGCTTATATTGTTGGGGGCTGTGTTAGAGATTTTTTAAGACATGTGGAACCTCAAGATTGGGATGTAGCGACCAACGCCAAACCTGAAGAAATTGGGGAAATTTTTTTAAGGAGTTTTATCAATAACAAATTTGGGACAGTGACCATTTTAACAGATTCAGAAAATCCAAGATTGAAGGAAATTGAGATCACCCCCTACAGAATAGATGAGAAATATACAGATAAACGCCATCCGGATAAAATTTCCTGGGCGAAGACTATTGAAGAAGATTTGGCTAGGAGAGATTTTACTATCAATGCCATGGCCTTAATGGAAATTAAAAATCAAAAGGCAAAAGTCAAAATTATTGATCTTTTTGGCGGCCAAAAAGATTTAGAGGAAAAAATCATTCGGGCAGTTGGAGATCCAGAAAAAAGATTTTCAGAGGATGCGCTGCGTATGATGAGGGCGGTAAGATTTGCTACTATCTTAGATTTTAAGATTGAAGAAAAAACTACTCAGGCAATTAAAAAAAATTCTTTTTGGCTCCAGGCGATTTCAAAAGAGAGAATAAGAGATGAATTTTTAAAAATTATTATGACAGATAGAGCAGCTGATGGAGTTGAACTTTTGAGATCACTTCCTCTCTTAAAATACATTGTTCCTGAATTAGGAGAGGGTTATGGAGTTTCCCAAAATAAACACCACATTTATGATTGCTATGAACATTCTATTTTGTCTTTAAAGTATGCTGCAAAAAGAAATTTTAACAAATATGTTAGATTGGCTGCTTTATTTCATGATATTGCTAAACCTCGGGTTAAAAGAGGGGAAGGACCTGATGCCACTTTTTATGGCCACGAAATTTTAGGAGCAAAAATGACTAGCCGGATTTTAAATCGGCTAAAATTTCCAAAGAAAGAGATTGAGAAGATTGCCAAACTTGTTAGATATCACCTTTTTTATTATAATCCTGGAGAAGTTTCTGAGGCCTCGGTGAGAAGATTAGTCCGTCAAGTTGGACCAGAAAATATGGAAGAGTTATTACAAGTTAGAATGGCAGATCGAATTGGCTCAGGTTGCCCAAAGGCCGAGCCTTATAAATTAAGACATTTGAGATATCTTATCGAAAAAGTCTCCCAAGATCCGATTTCAGTGAAAATGCTCAAAGTTAATGGAAAGGCGGTAATGAAAATTTTAGATATTCAACCTGGGCCAAAGATAGGCAATGTTTTAGATATTTTACTGAGCTATGTCTTGGAAGATCCTGAGAAGAATGAAAAAGGATTTTTAGAAAAAGAAGTTGAAAAATTAGCTAGATTATCTGATGAAGAATTAAAAAATTTAGCTCAAAAAGCTAAAAAAGAAAGAGAAAAAATAGAGATCAAAAGAGATGAAATGACAAAGAAAAAATATTGGGTAACATAGCTCGGGAACACAATTTTTAGGACACGCTCTGCTCCCCAGCGAGGAGCAAGCTCATTTCCTCGCGAGTTGCTCGCCTTCGGCGAGACCATGCCAACTCGCTGCGGATGGTCCATAAAAATTGATTCCCTCGCTTAAAGATGCTGCGCTGCGGGGCATGGTGTAATGGTTAACATGCAGGCTTCGGGTGCCTGAGATTCCCGGTTCGAGCCCGGGTGCCCCGACTAGATTATGAAGATTAAATTAATTTTATTTGATTTTTTTGGGACTTTGGCTTTTCTTTCCAAACGACCAGATCCTTTAAAATTTCTTGGAATTTTAGAGAAATTTGGTTGTGATTTTAATAACTTGAACTGGAAAAAGGGAGAAGAATCCCTTTCCTCTTTAAATGATTTCTTTTGTAAGGCAAGAAATTGGGAGGATAGTGTTAGATTAATTTTCAAGAGGTTTGGGAAGAGACCATCAAGGAAGGCCATTCAGGAAATTACTAGTTTTTTAAAAAAGAATTTAGTTTTCAAGTTTTATAAAGACTTTGCTTTTATAAAAGAACTTCCTTTCAGAAAGGCACTCTTAACTAGCGCTCCAAAATTTATTTTTTCTAATATCACCTTGGGTGGGTTTGAAAAAATTTTGACTCCTTTGGAAGTTAGGGCCATAAAGCCAGATCTAAAAGCCTTTTTATCTGCTTTAAAGATATTTAAAATTAAACCTGAAGAAATCTTAATGGTCGGTGATGATTTAGAAGGAGACATAATACCTGCTGGGAAAATTGGAATGGAGGCGGTATTAATTGATCGAAATAACTCCATTAAGATTAAAAATTCCTCTGTTAAGAAAATTAATTCCTTAAAAGAATTAAAAAATATTTTAATTTAATTTTGAGTTTTGGTATTTAAGTTTTGAGTTTGAGCCCAGCTGGGCTGGGCGAACGGGCCTATAGCTCAACGGTAGAGCACTGCTTTCGCATAGCAAAGATATGGGTTCAATTCCCATTAGGTCCACTATGATTCCTAAACAACTGGGGATTTTAGGTGAAAAAATTGCTTGTCAGTATTTAAAAAGTAAAGGTTATCAAATTTTAGACAGGAATTACTTAAATAAATTTCTTTCCGGACCCCAAAGAGGAGAAATTGATGTTATTGCCAAGAAAAATAGAACGATTAGTTTTATCGAAGTCAAAACTCTTCAAGACCAGACCTCTTTGAAGGGATTTTCGCCGGAAATGAAGGTTAATTTCCAAAAACAAAAGAAAATAATAAAAACAGCTGAAAACTGGTTGAGAAAAAAGAAAATTCCCTTGAATATTAGATGGCAGATTGATATAATTTCGATTAAGGTCAATCTAAATTCAAAAAAGGCAAAAATTAATCATTTTAAAAATGTTTGAATTTCTTTGGATAATTTTTAGTTATTTATTAGGGTCAATTCCTTCTGGATTTTTAATCACTCGTTGGTCAACTAAGAAAAATGTTCTGGAAATAGGTTGGAGGAAAACTTCGGGCTCCAATGTTTTCAAATATGTTGGCAAATGGCAAGGAGCCTTAACCGGAATTTTCGATCTTTTAAAAGGATATTTAGCTGTCTTCCTTGCTAGAAAATTAGGACTGTCGATTGAGACTCAGATTTTTTCAGGAATAGCTGCCATTTGCGGCCACAACTGGAGTCTTTTTATTAAATTTGCTGGAGGAAGAGGAGTTGGAACTTTAATTGGAGCCTTTTTAGTAATATCTCCAAAAATTTTAAGTTTTTCTTTAATTCCCTTTATTCTTTTAGCTTTAATCTGGAATGCTTCGATTGGTACCATTTTATTTTTTCCAACAGCCATTTTCCTCTCAATTTATTTTAATCAATTCGAGATAGCCGGAATTTTTTCAATTCTAGCTCTCTTTCCGATTTTAATTAAAAGATTAAGCCCAATAAAAGAAATTTTCCAATCGAAAGAAAAAGAAATTTTAATTAGAAATCGTTTAATTTTTGATAATGACCGAACCCTCTTAGATTTAAGAATAAAAAAAATCTTAAGAAAATTTACTAAATAATATTAAAAACTTGACACTCGGTGTTATTTTGTTAAATTAAAATAATGATTTCAGAAAATTTGTCCGTTAAGAACGGACATTTTTAAAAACTATGGATATAAAATCTTTCGCCTCAGCGATCGCCCAGATTGCTGAAGAAAAAGGGATTTCTTCTGAAAAGGTGATTGAGAGTATTGAATCAGCAATAGCTGCAGCTTTCAAAAAGGATTATGGCAAGAAGGGGCAAAAAATTTTGGCCAAGTTGAATCCGAAAACTGGTGAAGTTAAATTTTGGCAGGTAAAGTCAGTGGTTGATCAGTCAATGATTTTTTCAGAACAAGAGCTTAAAAAAATAAAGGAGGAAAAGATTAAAATTAAAGAAGATGAAAAAAAAGTTCGTTTTAATCCAGAAAGACATATTATGATTGAAGAGGCTAAAAAGATAAGGCCCAAGATTAAAGCCGGGGAGGAATTGATAATTGATCTTCAACCTAAAAAAGATTATGGCCGAATCGCTGCTCAGACAGCGAAGCAGGTGATTTTGCAAAAAATTAGGGAGGCTGAAAGAGAAGCCATTTATGAAGAATACAAATCAAAGGAAGGAGAAATAACTTCAGGTATAGTCCAGAGAGTTGAGGCTAGAAATGTTTTCTTAGATATTGGTAAGACCCTTGGGGTTTTGCCAAAAAATGAACAGGTTATAGGAGAGTTCTACCGTCCATCGCAGAGATTGAAGGTCTATATTTTAAAGGTTGAAAAGACTCCCAAAGGACCATTAATCTTTTTATCTCGAGCCTATCCCAAAATTGTTTCTAAACTTTTTGAATTAGAGGTTCCAGAAGTTTCAGCGGGCCAGGTTGTGATAAAATCTTTAGCTAGGGAACCGGGTTCTCGGACAAAAATTGCTGTTGCCTCAACAGCAGAGGGAGTAGATCCGATTGGCTCAATGGTTGGTCAAAGAGGAACAAGGGTGATGGCAGTAATTAATGAATTAGGAGGAGAGAAAATTGATATTATTGAATATTCTGAGGATCCAGAACAATATATTGCTAATGCAATGTCACCAGCTAAGGTCTCGGAAATAAAAATTATGCCAAAAAACAAGGCCTTGGTGATTGTTTCTGAAGATCAGCTATCCTTGGCTATTGGTCGGGATGGTCAAAATGTTAGATTAGCGGCGAAATTGACTGGCTGGAAGATTGATGTCAGGGCTTCGGAGGAATCTATCGAGGAGGAAAAAACCAAGAAAAAATCGTGATCAATTAATTTTTAATTATTCAAGATGATGGTTTTAATAATTACTTCGATATCTGGTCTTATTTCGATTTCTGTAGCAGTCTATCTATTTTTTTACATTGTCGGACAGGAAAAAGGGACTAAAAGAATGATTGAAATCTCTGAAGCTATAAAAGAAGGAGCCAATGCTTATTTAAAGAGACAAAATAAGAGTTTGGCAATTTTCGTATTGATAATGGCTATTTTGCTTGGAATTTTGTTAGGTTTTAAAGTTGCTCTAGCTTATATTTTTGGGACAATTTGTACGGCAATAGCTAGTTTTTTTGGGATGGCAGCTGCGATTAATGCTAATGTCAGAACAACTCATGCCGCCAGAAGAAGTTTAGGCGATGCTTTCAAAGTTTCTTTTTATGGTGGAGCAATTATGGGGATATCGATTGTCGGGATGGCATTACTTGGAATAAGCATTCTCTATTTCATTTTCGGACCAGAAGGGTTAGATATTATTTTGGGTTTTAGTTTCGGAGCGTCTGCCTTAGCCCTTTTTGCTAAAGCAGGCGGTGGAATCTATACAAAAACTGCTGATATTGGAGCAGATTTAGTTGGGAAAGTGGAATTAGGGATTCCTGAAGATGATCCAAGGAATCCAGCCGTCATTGCTGATAATGTTGGTGATAATGTTGGTGATGTAGCTGGGATGGGGGCTGATTTAATCGATTCTTATATTGCTTGTCTAATAGCAGCAATGATTTTAGGGAAGAGCTTGGGGATTAATTTTGTTTTACTCCCTCTTTTGATGGGAGCGGTGGGAATATTCTCTTCTTTAATCGGAATGTTTTTTGTCAAAATTAAAAAGAAAAATCCCGGAACGGCTTTAAATAAGGGAACCTTTTCAACCTGTTTTTTCTTTGCCATTTTGATATTCTTTCTAATTCATTTTTTAGGATTTTCGAACGAAGGGTTGAAGATTTTCTTCGCTATTCTTTCAGGATTGATTGCTGGAATAATAATTGGGATCGCTACTAATTACTTCACTTCAATTGATAAAAAGCCGGTTTTAAAAACGGCTGAAGCGGCAAAAACAGGGGCAGCAATAAATATTTTATCAGGATTTTCTTATGGTTTAATTAGTGTTTTACCACCAGTAATCGGAATTTGTGCTGCTATTTTAATTTCTTTTCATTTAGTCGGGATTTATGGAATTTCAATTTCAGCTGTTGGAATGCTATCTATTGTGGGGACGATAATTTCAGCTGATGCTTACGGACCCATTGTTGACAATGCCAAAGGAATCGCTGAGCAATCAGGTCTTGGAGAAAAAGTAATAAAAATAACTGATAGATTGGATGCTGCTGGTAATACTTCAAAAGCAATCACTAAAGGTTTTGCAATTGGAGCTGCCGCTTTAACTGTTCTTTCTCTTTTCGCCGCCTATTCCAAATTAGTTGGAATTGAAAGCTTGGATTTAATGAAACCCGATGTCATGGTTGGAGTTTTCATTGGCGCTATCACTCCACCATTTTTATCAGCTCTTTTAATTTTAGCAGTTCAAAGAAACGCTGGTAGAATGATTACTGAGGTTAGAAGACAATTTAAAGAAATTCCAGGCCTGATGGAAGGAAAGGTGAGACCTGATTATGCAAGATGTGTTGATATCGCTACAAAAGGAGCTTTAAAAGAATTAATCTTGCCTTGTCTTTTGACAATAATTTTTCCTTTAGCTGTTGGCTTTTTGCTTGGAAAATATGCTTTAGGAGGGTTTTTAGGAGGAAGTATTTTTACTGGGATAATTTTTGCTTTATTAATGGCAAACTCAGGAGGAGCCTGGGACAATGCTAAGAAATACATTGAAAAAGGGAACTTTGGGGGAAAAGGTTCAGAAGTCCATAAAGCAGCTATGATCGGAGATTTAGTTGGGGATCCATTTAAAGATACAGCCGGTCCTACCATTAACACTTTAATTACTGTTATGTCTTTAGTGGCTACTATTTTTGCACCTTTAATTATAAAATATGCCCTATTTTGATAATAAGTCCTAATCCAGATGAAAACTTCTATTAAAAAATTACCAGAATCTCAAGCCGAGATCTTGTTTGAGATTCCGGCCGAAGAATTTAAAGATTTTATTGAAAAGACAATTTCTAATTTAGCTAAAGATTTGGAGATTGAAGGATTTCGTAAAGGTCAGGCACCTAAAGAAATTGTCATTAAGAAAATTGGTCAGGAAAAAATTCTAGCTTCAGCTGTCCAATTAGCTGTTAGAAAAAATTATCTTCAGACAATCTCTCAATTGGCAGACGAAATTGAAGTTATTTCTCAGCCAGGAATTAAGATTTTATCTGAACCTAGTTTTGATAAGGGACTAATTTTTAAAGCCCAATTTTCAGTTATGCCTAAAATTAATTTACCAGATTATAAAAAAATTGCTTCTGAAAATAAAAAAAAGGAAGTTTCTATAAAAGAAAAAGAAGTTGAGGATGCGCTTTCATGGCTTCAAAAATCTCGGGCAAAATTTATTTTTAAAAACCAGCCAGCCGAGAAAAGAGATTTTGTCGAAATTGAATTTAGCTCCCCTCAAATTGAAGGAAATCTTAAAAGACATGATAGCTTTATTTTAGGTCAAGGAAGTTTTATTAAAGGTTTTGAGGAGAATTTAGACAAGATGTCAGCTGGTCAGGAAAAAGAATTTTCTTTAATCTTTCCGAAAAATCATTTTCGAAAAGATTTAGCCGGAAAAAAAGTTCATTTTAAAGTGAAAATGAAGTCTGTTCAGACAGTCATCTTTCCAGAAATTAATGACCAATTTGCTAAAAATTTAGGTCGTTTTGAGAACCTGACTGCTTTAAAAAAAAGTATTAAAGAGGGATTAAAAACAGAGAAGGAAAAACATGAATCTCAAAGGATTCGTCAGAAGATTTTAGAAAAAATAGCCCAAAAAACAAAATTAGAAATTCCGGAAATTTTAATTACAGCGGAGAAAAAGAGAATGGCAGATAGTTTTAAAAAATTAGTTTCAGAGAAACTTAAAATTTCTTTTGAGGATTATTTAACTAAAATTAAAAAGACCGAAAAACAGCTTTTGGATACTTTTTCTTCTGAGTCTGAAAGGAAAATCAAATATTCTTTAGTTTTAAGGAAAATCTCAAAGATAGAAAAAATTGGAGTTTCTGAAGAAGAGATAAAAACTGAGATAAATAAAATTTTAAAAAATTATCCAGAAATTAAGAAAGCCGAAAAAGAACTTGATTTAGAGAAGTTAAAAAGTTATTATAAAGAAGTGATACGAAACGAAAAAACTCTAAAGTTTTTAGAAAATTTATCAAAAAAATAAACTTATGGCTCTCATTCCAACTGTCATTGAAAAAACTCGATATGGAGAAAAGGCCTATGATATTTATTCTCGACTTTTAAAAGATAGAATCATTTTTTTAGCTGGTCCAATTATTGATCCAGTGGCTAATTCGATTATTGCCCAGATGTTATATTTAGCCGCTAAAGATCCCAAGAAAGAAATCAAGTTTTATATTAATAGCCCCGGAGGAATATTAACTTCTGCTTTAGCCATTTACGATACTATCCAATATGTGAAATGTCCGGTTTCGACTGTCTGTGTGGGGGCAGCTGGTTCAGGAGCAGCGGTTTTACTAGCAGCTGGTGCTAAAGGAAAGAGATTTGCCTTGCCTAACGCCGAAATTTTACTCCATCAGGTAGCTGTTAGTGGTTTAGGTGGGCAAGCAGTAGAAGTTGAAATCGCTGCTAAACAAATTGTGAAATTAAAGAATAAAATAAACAAAATTTTAGCCAAACACACCGGTCAACCCTTAGAAAAACTTGAAAAGGATACTGATCGCGACTTTTATTTGTCAGCCGAGAAAGCAAAAGAATACGGAATCATCGATGAAGTAATTAAGACAAAAGAATAAGTTTTGGAGGACAGTCTCAGGACTGTCCATTTTACTTTCTAAAATATGCTAAAACTTTTAAGAAATAAAATTCAATCATTAACCGAGACCCAGGTTAATATCCTAACAGCAATATTGGTTTTAATTAATCTTGGAATTGTCATTTTCTGGATTAATTTCTGGGTCAGTTTACCAAAAACGACTTCACCACCAATAGAGGAAAAGCCCGCCTCCTTAGTTGGAGAAATTCCCGAAGAGTTAAAACCAGGAGAAATTGGTGAACCAGAAGAAGGAGAAGGGCCGCTGGTTGAATTACCGTCAGTTATTTCTAATACTTCAGGTACTATCAAGGAAATACAAAAAGATAGATTAATAATCTTAGGTGATGGTTCAAATTTTTCAGATCAAAAAGAAAGAGAACTGACTTTAATTTTCACTAATTCAACTATTACCTTTGAGCCGGGCCAAAAAATTAGATATCAGGCTCTTGAAAGTTTAAAATATTTGAAAATCGGTGATTTAATAACTATTTCCTCTCCAGAAAACATCCGAGGCAAAACAGAATTTATAGTCAATTATATTAATAAACTTTAATCCTAAATTAGTAAAATTCCTAAGTTGCTCTGCTTTGAATTCACAATAAATGATAAGGAAAAGAGTCCGGTCTATCTTTATAAATACAAAGAAGGAACTTTTCTTAAAATTTGATAGGTTTGATATAATAAATTAACTGTTTAGTTTGAAGTTTCGGACAATATTTTTCACTATGTCTAAAAAAATTTTTATTTTTTTAATAATAATTCTTCTGATAGCTTTTGGTTTTCTGATTTTTAATTTTAGAAAGGCTAAAGAAATTGGAGCCTTTGCTGACGGCCAAAATGCTTGGGGCTGGGCCTGGTCGGAAAAGATTGGCTGGATTAGTTTTAATAATACAACAGGTGGTGGGGCAATAGATTATGGAGTAAATATTGATCCTGCAACTGGCAATTTAACTGAGTATGCCTGGTCGCGAGGAACTACTGCTGATGTAGGAGGAATTGGCTGGATTAGTTTTAATCCAGCCGGTCCTTATCCAGAAGCCCCCGATTATTCCGCTTGTCTGGATTTACCAGGAGCTGGTCAGGTTTGCGATGGTGTTGGAGATTGGACAGTTTCTGGTTGGGCAAGGGCTTATCGGCCAATAGAACCAGGAGGTCAGACCCTTGGTGGTTGGGAGGGTTGGATAAAAATGAGAGGGACTGCCCAAGACACAACTCCTTATGGAGTTTGGCTTGAAGCTACTGGTGTCCCTGATGAATATGAATTTCGGGGCTGGGCCTGGGGAGGAGACCCCGATGTTGATCCAGAGGCAATCACTGGCTGGATTAGTTTTAATTGTAATAATCCTGAAACAGGAGATGTCTGTGGAACTTCAAATTACAAAGTAATGGCTTCTCTTGCTTTTGCCCCACCTAATCAGCTACCCTATGTTGAATCAGTGCTGCTTGATGGAGAAAATTACTGTAATATTAATCCAGGAGTTGGCCGGGTTGGATTCAAATGGACTTACCAGGATGATGATGGTGATAATCAATCTCAATATCATCTTCAGGTATTTGACCCGTTTCAGGTTTTGGTTGTGGATTCTATTAATCCTCAAAGTGTTTCTCCTGGTGGGACAGGGACTTCAGCTGTCTCAGTGGTTGATAACCCTACTGGTGATACTTCTGATTTAGATATTGACTATGATGTTATCCCTGGCACTCCTACTACTTATTCTTGGCGAGTAAGAGCTCAGGCAGCAACAGGAAATCTAAATTGGTCTGACTGGGAACCAGGTCCAGATTTTACTACTCCTAAACATGCCTGGCCCTGGATTGATTTTGACTGGTCTCCTCAATTTGCAAGCGTTGATGAGGTTGTTCAATTCGCTGACCAATCAACTGTTTATGGTGGCGCTATTAAAGCTGCCTGGAATTGGGTATTTCCAGGAGATTGGGGATTTGAAGTAGGTAGTGACCCCTCTAGTCAAAATCCTTCTGGTAGATTTACAACCTCAGGCGAGAAAACTGTTTCTTTAACCGTGACTGATTCAGATGGTTTTGCCTGCACTGATTCCAAGAGTATAAACGTTTCCCTTCCTCTTCCTGAATGGAAAGAGATTCCGCCTTATTAGATTTATAGAAGCAAATTTATCCCACACCAGGATAAATTCGGTGCGAGGTAGGCGCGGATATTAACGCGGAAGAAGATGGAGAATATTTTTCAGTCCCTTACCAGGGGATTTTTATATTTCTGATTTTTTTAAAAATTTGACAGTAAGAAATTTATTTGTTAAAATTTTAGAAGGATTAATAATCTTGAATTTTGGATCTATTCGGCATAAAAATTAAAATTTGGTTAATATGTTGAATCACCAATTTTTCATTTCAAAATATGAATCAATTAATTTTACTTTTAGTAGGAATTTTTTCTTTGGGAATGGGAGCAATTTTAGGGTATTTCGCCCGTCAATCAATTGCCAAACGAGATTATGCAAATATCGAAGCAAAAATCCAAAAAAGGATTTCCCAGTGTAAGGCTGAGACCGAGGCAATTTTAACAAAGGCAAAGCAAAAGGCCTTAAAAATAATTGAATCGGCCAAAAAAGAGATAGATCAAAGACGTGAGAAGCTTTTTAAAACTGAAAAACTTTTATTGAAAAGGGAGAATATTTTAGATGAGAGAATTTCTAATCTCGAGCAAAGAAAAAAGGAATTTCATCAGAAAGTTGAAAAACTTAGAAGGATAAAAGAAACCTTAGAAAATTTAGGAAAAGAGGCCCAGGGAAATTTGGAAAAAATTTCCGGATTTTCTAAAGAGGAAGCAAAAAAAGAACTATTCCAAAATCTCGAGAGAGAATATCAAAAGGAAATTTTAGAAAGAATGAGAAAATTGGAATCAGATGGTTGGAAGAGGTTTGAGAGAAAAGCCAAGGAATTATTGGCTTTAGCAATCCAAAAGTGTGGTCTTTCACAGGCTCAGGAAATAACCACTACAATTGTGAACCTACCCTCTGAAGAAATTAAGGGAAGAATAATCGGTAAAGAGGGAAGAAATATTAGGACCTTGGAGAAATTGACTGGAGCGGAGATATTAGTGGATGATACTCCTGAAATCGTGATCGTATCTGCCTTCGATCCAATCAGACGGCAGATTGCTAAAACTGCCCTGGAGAAATTAATTCGAGATGGAAGAATCCAACCAGCTAGAATTGAAGAAATGGTTTCAAAGGCTACATCTGAGATAAATTCTCAAATTAAAAAAGCTGGGGAGCAGGCTGTCTATGATACAGGAGTGATTGGTCTCCATCCGAAGTTGGTTCAATTGTTAGGAAGATTAAACTTTCGAACAAGTTATGGCCAGAATGTTTTGCTCCATTCAATTGAAGTCGCCCATTTAGCTGCCGCATTAGCTTCAGAGCTAGGAGCAAATTCTCAAGTTGCTCTAAAAGCTGGTCTCTTACATGACATTGGTAAGGCAGTCGATTATCAGATTCAGGGTTCTCATGTTGATATCGGAATAAAAATCTTGGAGAGATTTGGGATAGAGAAAGAGGTAACTTCGGCTATGAAAGCTCACCATGAAGAATATCCTTATGAAAGTTTAGAAGCTATTTTAGTTCAGACAGCTGATCAAATTTCAGGGGCCAGGCCAGGGGCGAGAAAAGAAAGCTTAGAGAATTATCTAAAAAGATTGACTGAATTAGAAACTATTGCTACTTCTTTTTCTGGGATTAGAAAGGCTTATGCCATTCAGGCTGGAAGAGAACTAAGGGTTTTTGTTAAACCTGAAGAAATTAATGACCTGGAGGCAAAAAAATTAGCCCGGGAAATTGCTGATAGAGTTGAGACTGAGCTAAAATATCCCGGAGAAATTAAGGTCAATGTAATTAGAGAAAGCCGAGTAATTGAATACGCAAGATAAATTCCATTATTTCAAAAAGCCCTTTTATGAGGGCTTTTTTGATTTGAGCGGGTGATGGGAATCGAACCCACGTACGCGGCTTGGAAGGCCACTGCACTGACCACTGTGCTACACCCGCAAATTTAATTTTTTGTCGGGGCACCCAGATTCGAACTGGGACTAAATCCTCCCAAAGGACTCGTGCTACCGTTACACCATGCCCCGTCCTCTTCAACATATCAAGATTTCTCTTCCTAGTCAATTTATTTTGCTTGTTCTTTTTTAAATGTGCTATAATAAAAGTGATGAAGCTCAAAAAAATTCTTCATCAATTAAATATTCCTGCTCAGTGTCGAAGATACAGAGTTCCCCTTTGGCAGTGCCCTCAATTTCTCTTTCCAATTATGGGAATAGTTATTATTGGGGCAGCTGTTATCGCTTATCTAATTGGTACTCGTTATATCAAAGACCCGGAAATAATTGCCTTAATTGTCCTTATCTCAAGTGGTGTTTTGTTTATTCTCACTTACATTATTACCATTTCTTTTGAAAGATTGGCTGAAGTCAGCCGGATGAAGTCGGAATTTATTAGCATTGTCTCTCATCAATTACGCTCCCCAATTACTAATTTAAGTTGGGCAATTGATATTTTAATGTCCAGAGGGTTGAGGGGGGCTGAAAAAAAACAACTGGAATATTTTAAGATTTTAAAAGAAAATAGTGGTCGGATGAAGGAATTAGTCCAGGATTTACTTGATGTCCTGAGAATTGAGGAAGGTAGTTTATTAATTAGAAAAGAAAAGATTTCTTTAGTAGAAATAGTTAAGAGTTTGATTTTTAAATTCCAGCCTTTTGCCCTGAGTTCAAATGTCGAGATAAAATTTGATTTTGATAAAAACCTACCAGAAATCTTTACCGATTCTCATCAGATAAAAGTGGTTATTGAGAATCTTTTAGATAATGCTATCCGTTATATTAAGAGAAAGGGTGAAGTTAAGATTCGTTTAAGAAAAAAGGAAAACGAGGTCCTTTTCGAAATTAAAGACAATGGGGTTGGTATTCCTGAAGAAGATCAGAAATATATTTTTCAGAAATTCTTCCGTTCAAAAAGTGGAACAAAGCAGCAAGGGAGTGGTCTTGGTCTTTTTATCACCAAATCAATTATTGAGAGATTGGGAGGAAAAATTTGGTTTGAATCCGAGGAAGGAAGGGGGACAACTTTTTGGTTCACTTTACCAATTAAATAAATTGTTCGGAAAGATAATTTTTGGTACCTACTTTTTCATTTAACCAAGCCGGACATCGTGCCTGCTTAGCTTAGTAGTCTCAAAAATTACTTTCCTGCTTTTACTAATTTATGCCAAAAACTATATTATTTATTGAAGATGAGTCGTCTCTTCAAGAAACTTTTAGAGGTATTTTAATAAGGGAAGGCTATGAAATGATTTCAGCTATGGATGGAGAAGAAGGCCTGAAATTAGCAAAAACTGAAAAACCAGATTTAATCCTCTTAGACCTTATTCTACCAAAAATTGATGGTTTTAAAGTTCTGAAGAGATTAAAAGAGGATCCCGAAACAAAAAAAACTCCAGTCATTATTTTAACCAATCTTGAAGATGTAGAGAATGTGAATAAAGCTCTTGAATTAGGAGCAACAACTTACTTAGTTAAGGCAAGTTATAGCCCGGAAGAAATATTGGAAAAAATTAGAAGAATCTTAGGAGAACGCTAAAAAATTTTATAAGCCAAAATATGCGTGTTGAACCGGGACAATTAAAAGCCTTTCTTTTAGACGCTGGTTTGGTTACCAAAGAGAAATTCGAGAAGGCTCTAAAAAAAGCTGAAAAGACCGAACAGAAAGTCGGGGATGTTTTAATTTCTGAAGGTTTGATTACCCAAGAGGAACTAATTAAACTCGAGGCCTATATTTTAGGAGTTCCTTTTGTGAATTTAGAAAAAGAAATCATTTCTCCGGAAGTTTTAAAGCTTATTCCTGAACCAATTGCCAGATCCCATAATATTGTTGCCTTTAGAAAAAAGGGAAAAACTTTAGAAGTAGCCATGTTGGATCCAGAAGATTTAAGGATGATTGAGTTTATTAAAAAGACTGCTAACCTTAAAATCCTACCAAGGCTAACTACTCCAGGCTCTATTAAAAATGTTTTGCGTCAATACCAAAAAACTTTGGAGGCTGAATTTGGCGAAATTATAAGAAAGGAAGCTGGGGAAATAATTCCAATAAAGGAAGAAGAAATAGTGGAGGAAAAAGAGGAACTAAAAAAAGTAGCCAAGGAATTACCAGTAATTCGGATTGTCGATACCTTGTTAAAACATGCCATTTTACAGAGAGCTTCTGATATTCATATAGAACCAACAGAAAAAGAAGTAATGATTAGATATCGAATTGATGGAATTTTACATGATGCCATGGTCCTTCCAAAACAAGCTAGCTCAGGAATTGTAGCCAGGATTAAAGTTCTCTCTGATTTGAAGCTAGATGAACATCGACTCCCCCAAGATGGTCGATTTAAAATTGAAACTGAGGAATATCGCTATTCTCTTCGAGTTTCCATTCTCCCAGTTTTTGGTGGGGAGAAAATCGTTATGCGCCTTTTACCAGAAGAAGCCAAGGTTCTTACTTTAGAAGGCTTAGGACTAAGAGGAGAAGCTTTAGAAAAAATTCTAATTAATTTAAGAAAACCAGCGGGAAAGATTTTGATTACTGGTCCCACCGGCTGTGGAAAGACCACAAGCCTGTATGCTATGCTGGAGATTTTAAATACTCCGGCAGTCAATATTTCAACTATTGAAGATCCAATTGAATACCGAATACCCAGAATCAATCAGACTCAGGTTAACCCAAAAATCGGCCTCACTTTTGCTTCTGGTTTAAGAACTTTAGTCAGACAGGATCCAGACATTATCATGGTTGGAGAAATTAGAGATAATGAAACCGCCGGTTTAGCTATCAATGCTGCCCTGACCGGACATTTAGTTTTGTCAACTTTGCATACTACCAACGCTGCCGGGGCCGTTCCCAGATTGATTGATATGAAAGCTGAACCATTTTTGATTTCCTCAACTTTAAATTGTATTTTAGCCCAGAGATTGGTCAGAAAATTTTGTAAAGAAAAAGAAAAATATAATCTATCAGAATCAGAAATAAAAAATTTAGAAAGATACTGCAATTTGAATAGAATTTTGCAGATTTTAAAAGAGGAAAAAATTGTTAAAAAAAATCAAACCTTCAAAGATATTGAGTTTTTTCGACCGAAGTCCTCAAAAGAATGTCCAGAGGGCTACAAAGGTCGAATTGGAATTTTTGAAATTTTACCAATTACTGAAACTATAAAAGAGTTAATTGTTAAGCGGGCTACTTCGGATCAGATTCAGGCTCAGGCACAGAAAGAGGGGATGAGGACGATGATTGAAGACGGTTTCGTTAAAGCAGCCCAAGGAATAACCAGTATTGAGGAGATATTACGAGTCATTATAGAATAAAATGCCAAAGTTTTTCTATACTGCTAAATCTTTTAAAGGAGAAATAAAATCAGGAATTTTAGAAGCCAAAGATGAGCATCAGTTAGCTAGAACCCTTCGCCAGGAAGGATATATTTTAATTTCAACAAGTTTAGAAAAAGAGATTGGGAAAGGGAAATTTAAGATTTCCCTTCCTTTTTTTGGAGGAGTATCCTTGACCGAAAAAATGATGTTTACCAGAAATCTTCGGATAATGATTGCTGCCGGTATATCTCTGCCCCGGGCTTTAGAAACTTTAGCTTCGCAGTCAAAAAGTAAAAAATTCAAGAAGGCTTTATTAGACGTAGCTGATGAGATTACCAAAGGAAGAAGCTTTTCTGATTCTTTAACTAAATATTCTGATATTTTCTCCGAACTCTTTATTAGCATGATAAAAGTAGGAGAGGAGGCAGGAACTCTAGAAGAGGTTTTAAAAATTTTAACTAATCAGATGGAAAGAGAACATGAATTAGAATCTAAAGTTAAAGGTGCGATGATTTATCCGGCGGTTATTATTTTTACTATGATCGGTATTGGAGTTTTAATGCTGATTATGGTTGTTCCAAGATTGGCTGAGACTTTTGAGGAATTGGCAATCGAGCTTCCTCCGACCACTAAGTTGGTAATTTTCCTTGGTAATTTTTTGGCTGAGAAATGGGCTTTAGCTGTCTTAATAATTCTCGCCCTTTTAATTTTATTTAGGATAATTTTAAAAACAAAGAGAGGAAAAAGAACAACCGATTTTCTAACTTTAAGAATTCCTATCATCTCCCCCATTATTAGGAAAACTAATTCAGCCTATACTGTTAGGACCTTAGCTTCTCTTATTACCTCAGGAGTGCCAATTGTCCGGGCTTTGGAAATTGTCTCGGGAGCCCTGGGAAATATTTACTTTCAAGAAGCAATGGCAGACGCCAGCGAGAAAGTTAGAAAGGGTTCTAAACTTTCCGACGCCTTGAGATCCCATGAAGGAGTTTATCCTTCATTAGTTATTCAGATGATTGAGGTAGGGGAAGAAACTGGAGAAACTTCGACTATCCTGGCTAAGCTGGCCGATTTTTTTGAAGAGGAGGTTACCAATGCTACCAAAAATTTAACGGCAGTTATTGAACCAATCTTAATGCTTCTTATCGGAGGGGCTGTAGGATTCTTTGCAATTTCAATGATTCAGCCAATATACGGGATGTTAGGAGCAGTAAAGTGAATTCAAAATTCAAAATTCAAAATTCAAAATTGAATGTCGGGGTTACTCTTGTTGAGTTAGTGGTGATTATTGGGATTTTAGTTATTTTAGCTCTCATATCTGCCCCGGTCTTCCGTTTTTTTCAAAAAGAGTCAGATTTAAATAATAACACTGAGGAAATTATCAATACCTTAAGATTTGCTCAAAATAGAACTCTGGCTTCTGAAGGAGCTAGTCAATACGGAGTCTATTTTGATAACACTACCTCTCCCCATCAATATACCTTATTTAAGGGCACAGATTTTGCTTCTAGAGATAGTTCTTCTGATGAAATTCATAAATTAGCAAAAGCAGTAGAGTTTTATGAAATTAATTTAAATGGAGGAAATGAGTTGGTTTTTGATCGAGTAACGGGGAAAACTAGCCAACCTGGTAATGTTTCTTTAAGATTAAAAGTAGATCTTACAAAAACTAAGACTATCTACATTGAGAGTTCTGGTCAGGTGGGGCTGACTATCCCGTCAGTCCCTACTGATGGTCAAGTAGAAGATTCCAGGCATGTTCATTCTGATTTAGGATGGAGTATTCAAAACTCCACTGCTTTAAAATTTTCTTTTCCCGATATCCCACAAGTAGAAACCATAGATATGGCTGATTATTTTAATACTGGTAAAACAGAATTTGATTGGGAAGGAACATTTTCTGTAGGCGGGATCGACCAAATATTCCGAGTTCATACCCATGCTCTTGATGCATTTAATACTCTTCTCTGTATTCATCGTAATCGAAACGATGGGAAAAATAACCAAGAAGTAATAATTTATATTGTCGACGGGGGAATAGATAAAGATATCGCCCATTATTTAGCCGATGCAGTAGATACTGTGGAAAAAGGTTTTTATGTTAATACAATGGAAAGACAATAAAAAGGGAATATCAGTCATAGAAATTCTAATAGTTATCGCTATTATTGGTATTGCTTTGACTAGTCTTTTAGGCGTAGCCGCCTTTTCTTTAAAGGTTTCCGTTTCAATAAAAGAGACCACTCAGGCCAATGCTTTAGCCCAGGAGATAATTGAGGCAGTCAGAAATTTTCGAGATGGAACAACTTGGGATAGTGATGGTCTAGGAACTTTAACCACCAGCCTTGCTTATTATCCTCAAAAAACAGCCGATACTCCTCCAAAATGGACCCTAATTCAGGGCGAAGAAACAATTAATGGTTTCACTCGAAAAGTGATTTTTGCAGATGTTATGAGGGATGCCAGTGATAATATTGTCGGAACTGGTGGAATAAATGACCCCAATACAAAAAAGGTGACCGTAACTGTTTCCTGGAAAGATAAAAAGGTAGAAATAGTAACCTATTTTACTAACTGGAAATGATGAAGAAACCACTTCAAAGAAGTTTCACTTTAATGGAAATTTTAGTTTATATTGCAGTTCTTTCTATTGTAATTACGGCTATTGTCTCGTTTGTTCTCTGGTTTATTCATTCCAATACTAAAACTAAGGCAATGCGAGAAACCTTGGATAATGCAAGAAGAGTTATGGAAATAATGACCTATGAGATCAAAGAGGCAAGAAGCATTTATGCACCAACTACTACTTCTACTCAACTCTCTTTGGAAACAACAAAATATTTGCCAGAAGGAGAAGAGACAAGCTTCATTGATTTTTATCTTTGTGATTATCGTCTCTGTCTTAAAAAAGAATCCCGAGATTCAATTGCTTTAACTTCAGATAGTGTGGAAATAAATAATCTGGTTTTTACCCGAATTGTCTCTGGAGAAGTCCCTTCTATCCAGATTGATTTAACAATTGATTACAAAAACCCAACTAATCGACCAGAATATCAAGCCTCAGTTGGTTTAAAATCAACTGTCTCTTTAAGAGAGTATTAAAATGTTAAATCTAAAAAAACAAAAAGGATTCGCCGCCTTCTTTATAACGATTTTAGTTTTAGTTGTAATGATGGGTATTGCTATTAGCATTACAGTTTTGAGCTTAGGTGAACATAAAATTTCAAGAAACATTACTAAATCTAACCAGGCCTATTATGTTGCCGAAGCCGGGATTGAAGATAGTATTTATCGGATTATAAAAGGAAAAAATTATCAGGCAACTAATAGTCTGGTAGTAGAAGAGGGAACAGCAACTATCAGTATCACTGATGAAGATAGTTCGAAAGTTATTAAATCTAGCGGTGCAGTTTCTCAGAGGATTAGAAAATTAAGCACCACTCTTACCACTGAGACGATAACCATAGCTTTCCATTATGGTGCCCAAGTGGATAGAGGAGGATTACAAATTCAGCCCAACGCTAGAGTGGTTGGAAATGTTTATTCCAACGGAAGCATTATGGGAAGCGGAACTGGTTTTGATTTCAGCGAAGTTTGTGAAAGTGGTGTTGCCTGTATTACTGGCGATGCCTGGGTGGCTGGAGGGGTAGCTCCTAATCCAGACCAAGAGTGGACTAGCCAAGATTCTGATTTTTCGTTTGGTTTGAAAATCGGCCCAGTTGATTACCTTGATACTGCCCAGAGCTTCGTTCCTTCTGAGTCAGAAGTATTAAATATAGTCAGTCTTTATTTGAAAAAAGTCGGTGAGCCTCCCGATCAGACTGTTAGAATTTTGATTGATAATGGAGGTTCTCCATCTAATACTTCCTTGGCCTCAGGCACATTAAAAGCTTCAAAAGTGACTTCAAATTACGGCTGGATTGACGTGAGCCTTGATCCTCCGCCGAGCTTAACCGCCGGCCAAACTTATTGGATTATGATTGATGTTGCTAGAGATGATGATAATCATTGGATCTGGGGAAAAGATAGCACGGATGGGTACCCCCTTGGAACTGGAAAATATACAAAGGATTGGACAAAGTCCGATGCTGTATGGGCAGAGGTCGGCGGTGATTTAAACTTTAAAACCTGGATGGGAGGAATAATTACTTATATGGATGGAACCTGGGTTGGGGTTAATGCTTATGCTAATACCATTACCGATTCAAATATCACTGCTGATGCTTATTACCAATCCATTGAAAATACTGTTGTTTATGGAACAAGCTATCCTGGAAGTCCTGACCCACCAACCAAGGATTTACCAATTTCTTATGCTCAAATTCAAGATTGGGAGGCAGCGGCTGAGGCAGGAGGAGTAATTGGGGGAAGTTATAATCCTCCTGATGGTTCCTCTCTGGGTCCGATAAAAATAAACGGCAATCTAACTTTCCCAAGTAATGGGACGGTGACGATCGAGGGACCAGTCTGGGTGACAGGAAAAATTTTAGCCGAAAATAATGTCACCATTAAACTCAAAGAAGGTTTAACTTCTGGTTATACAATAATTGCCGATAATCCTTCTGACCAGGCAGGTTTTGGTCAGATAGAGCTTAATAATAATGTGATTACTCAAGATTCTCCCCAAGGTGGCAAACTCCTTTTTATTGCAACAAATAAATCTACTTCTATTGCTAATCCATCCATTTGGCTTCATAACAACGTTAATCAAGAATTAGCTCAATCCATTATTTTGAGTCTCCATGGAACAATAAAAGTTGAAAATAATGTTAAATTTAAAGAAATAACCGGCTATGCAATATATTTGGCAAATAATGCTGAGATTGTTTATGAAATCGGTTTAATCAATGCTGGTTTTTCTTCTGGACCAGGAGGAGGTTGGGAAGTGACCAATTGGAAAGAAATTGAGTAAAAATTTTAAATTCAAAATTTCAAATGTGGCCTAGGGCCACTTTTTATTTTTATTTTTAATGATATAATTAATTAGAAAATGTTTGAATTTTTAACTTTAAAATCAGAAGCTTTTGGTTTAGATATTTCTGATTTATCTTTAAAGATTATAAAGCTCAAAAGAAAGCGGAAATTTTTGGGTCTGGCTTCTTTTAATAAAGCTGAGATAAAACCAGGAATTATTGAAAACATTGAAATTAAAGATGAGGAGGCCTTAGCTAATATTATCAAAGAGGCAATTTCTAAAGTTGAGGGGGAAAAAATCAAAACAAAATACGTTGTTGCCTCTTTACCCGAAGAGAAAGCATTTTTGCAGGTAATTCAGATGCCATTAATGAAAGAGGAGGAATTAAAAAAGGCAGTTTACTTTGAGGCAGAAAACTATATCCCTTTACCAATTGAAGAAGTTTATTTGGATTTTCAAATAGTTAAGCCGATTTTTAATCATTTAGACCACCTTGATGTTTTAATTGCTGCTATGCCCAAGAAAATTGTTGATTCCTATATTTCTTGTTTAAAAAAAGCAGGTTTGGTTCCCAAAGTTCTGGAAGTTGAATCCCAGGCCATTGCCCGAGCCTTAATCAAGAATGAAGTTATTCCTTTCCCCCTTCTTTTAATTGATCTAGAAGCAACCAGAACCAGTTTTATTATGTTTTCAGGTTACAGTTTAAGGTTTACCGCCTCTATTCCTGTTTCTTCTCAGAAATTTACCGGAGCTATTTCTAAGGTTTTGAAAGTTGATTTGAAGGAAGCTGAAAAATTAAAAATAAAATACGGATTACGAGAAAAGCACCAGTTAAAAACTGAAAATAGTACAAAGAAAGAAATAGGGAGAGGAAAAATTTTTGAAGCAATAGCTCCTCTTTTAAGGGATTTAATTGAGCAAATTAAAACCTATCTTGTTTATTATCGTACCCATGTTCATCATGAACATCTCCCCGTTGATGCTAAAGAAGTTGAAAAAATTTTCCTTTGTGGAAAAGGAGCCAACCTTAAAGGACTTTCTGATTTTCTTTCCTTGGAACTAAAAATTCCAGTTGAGTTAGGTAACCCTTGGGTAAATATTTTACCAGAACCTCTCAAGGAAGTACCAGAGCTACCTTTTGAGACATCTCTTGGTTATACTACTGCTTTAGGTTTAGCATTGAGGGGAGTCCAACCCACCCAGGGAGGAGGTCTCGTCGCGCTTGGCGAGAAGGCCTCTCGCGTCATGATCGCCCCCACTAAAGCAAGCCCCTAAAAAATTATGATTAATCTTTTACCGCCAAAAGAAAGAGAGAATTTAATTCAAGAAGAAAATTGGAAATTGGTTTTAATTTTAGGAATCCTTTTTTTATCTCTTTTAATGTGTTTGATTTTAATTTTACTTTCGATTCAGATTTATAACTCTGGAAAAATTCAATCTCAGAAAGTTATTATTGAGATTGGGGAAAAAGAGTTTGAAGATCCAGAGACTCAAAATTTTCGGAAAAAAATTATTTTAATTAATCAAAATTTTTCGAAATTAAATTCTTTTTATCAGAGTCAGACTAATTTGATTGAGATTTTGGAAAAAATCTCGGGAACTTTTCCTGAAGAGATATATTTAACCTCCCTTTCTTATCAAAAAGAGAATCTCCAAATTTCCCTCTCAGGATATGCTCCCAACCGCGAGGTCTTAGTTGGATTTAAGAAGAATCTTGAAAAAGAATTTCCAGATGCCCATTTTTCACCCCAAAGTTGGTTTGAACCAACCGATTTTCAAGTAAATTTCAAAATTGTTCAATGAAATTGAAGCCCGAGAGAAAAATTTATCTATCTTTAATAATTTTTGGAATAATAACTATTTTATTAATTATTTTGATAATTCACCCCCTTTTTAAAGGAATCCAAAAAAATTCTGAAGAGTTCATTTCTCAGAAAAAGAAGTTAATTTTGCTCCAAGAAGAAATGAAAAGTCTCAAAGAAACAGAGGTTCTTTATAAAACCTATCAAACCAATATAGATAAAATTGATGATCTTTTTGCTGATCCGGAAGTCCCGATTGAATTCATCGAGTTTTTAGAAAAAAATGCGGAGAAATCTCAACTCTCAATTAAGATTTCTCTAATGGCTAGAAAAGAAACGGAGCCCTGGCCTAGTCTTTTTTTTCAAATCTCAACTGTTGGTTCTTTTCCTAATCTCTTAAAATTTTTAGAGAAATTAGAAGCTAGTTCTTATTTAATTGAAATTTCAGATTTGAACGTAAAAAGATTAACTGAAAAAGAGCTTCAATCAGACGAATTCAGAACTTTTTCCCTTGGTGATGTTTATACTATGTTTTTAATAAAAGTTCTCACCAAATGAAAAGTCGCGGCACGCGACGGTCGCTCTTGCGACCGCGCTAACACCGCTCCTTAAAACCCATCGGTTTTAATCTTTCCGCTACGGGAAAACACCCAGTTTTCCCGACCCCTTTCTAAATTTTTATCATGATAAAAATTCCATTGAAATTTAAAAAAGACAAAGAATTTTTTAAGAAAATTCTAAGGATTCTAGGAGAGCATATTTTTTTAAGTTTCCTCGTCCTCCTTTTTTTAGCTTTAATTTTAGGTGGTTTTATTTTTTATCAATATAGTTTTTTAGCTGAAAAGTTAGAACCTCAGATTATTGAAAAACCCCTTCAGTTTGAAGAAGCTCTTTATCAAAAAATTTCAGAAGAATGGCAGATTCGCCAGAGAAGATTTGAGGAAACTGAATTAAAAGAATATCCAGATTTATTTCGACTCCTTATTTTAATCCCCGAGGAATTGACTGAATAGCTTAATTATGAGCGAAGCGAGGAAAAAAGGACCTTGCAAAAGGTTCTTATTTTAGATATAATATAGAGATCAGAGCCCTCGTAGCTTAATTGGAGAAAGCAGGACCCTTCTAAGGTCAAGAGTGCAGGTTCGACTCCTGCCGAGGGCATTTATGGCGGTCGTAGATTAATTGGATAAAGCGCCAGATTGTATCCACAACCGATCGCTTTACCCCTTACTACATTTAATTCATAAAAGTGGAACAATTTAATTAAATTATGGTGGCCTTAGTGTAGCGGAAGCACAAGGATCTGTGGAGTCCTTAGCGGCGGTTCGAATCCGCTAGGTCACCCTCTAAAAAAACAGCTCCTCAGAGCTGTTTTTTTTAATCTTAAATAAATCTTAGTTTTATTTTCTTTCTCCTAATTTAGCTTTTAGCATCATTTCTTTTCCTCCTCTTAAAATTTTTAAATTAATTTCGTCGCCAATTCTAGATTTCTGTAAAATATTTGCCAAGGAATTCTCAGTGGTGATTTTTTCTCCTTCAAATTCTAAGATGATATCAAATTCTTTGAGTCCAGCCCGATCGGCTGCACTTCCTCTTACCACTGGCGGTTCTCCCAAAGTCTCTCTAACAATTAAAGCTCCATAATTTACTGGTAATTTATTTTTCGTAGCAATTTCTTTATCTAAAATGATATACCTTACTCCCAAAAATGGGATTTTTATTTTTCCATATTTTTTTACCTCCTCTAAGACTCTTTTAACATAATTGATCGGAATGGCAAAACCAATATTTTGAGCCCCCATGACCATAGCTGTATTGATACCAATAACTTTCCCTTCAATATCAACCAAAGGTCCTCCAGAATTTCCTGGATTAATGGCAGCATCAGTCTGGATTAAACCCCTTAGGCTTTCAACCCGGCGAGTCAGTGGTCCAACTGCTTTAATTTTTCGACTGAGGCCAGAAATAATTCCCGCACTTAATGTATCATGAAATTCTCCTAAAGGATTACCAATAGCAATTACTGTCTGACCTAATTCAATCTTGCCTGAATCTCCTAATTCCAGATAGGGAAGATTTTTGTCCTTTATTTTTAAGATAGCAATGTCATTAAGTGGATCTGAAGCCAAAACTTGAGCTGGGTATTTTTTTTCTGGTTCTAAAATGACGGTGTAATCGGCTTTTGGCTCACTAATTACATGACGACAGGTGAGGATTAGACCATCGGGGGAGGCGATAAACCCCGATCCTCCTCCTATTTTCACCTTTTCTTTTTCCTTCTTTTCGATTCTTGGGATAATAAATTCTTTACCCCAGAAGGGAAAAAAATAAAAGCCTTCAATTTTGGGAAGATCTTTTGAAATAACAATAGTTATTACCGCTGGACAGACCTTCTTCGCAACTTCGACTATTGGTGACTTTTCTATCATCAAATTCATTATAATATAAAATCCTATTGTCAACAATCATAATCTTTGCTAAAATTTTAATGAACTCCATTTTAGGAAGAGGGTGACCTGAGCGAAGCGAAGACCAGAGGGAGAAACCTTAGGTGTCTCCTATGGAGAGCCGAGCGAACGAAGTGAGTGAGGCGATAAAGCCCCTGTAGTTCAATGGATAGAGCAAGAGTTTCCTAAACTCTAGATATAGGTTCGAATCCTGTCAGGGGCACTGGGCCCATGGCGCAGTTGGTTAGCGCGCATGTATGGCATACATGAGGTCGCGAGTTCAAATCTCGCTGGGTCCACCAGGTTAGATATGACAACTTTTTATGAAAATATTAGTTACCGGGGCAACCGGTTTTTTGGGTCATCATCTTACGAGAAGATTGGTAAAAGCAGGTTTCAATGTAAGAATATTAAAGGAAAAAGGAGCCTCTTTAAATTTAATTGAAGATTTAAAATTAGAAACAATAGAAGGCGATATCAGAGATTTCGAGGTCGTTAAAAGAGCAGTTAAAGGATGTGAAATTGTTTTTCATCTAGCAGCTTTGATTTCCTATTGGGATAAATTAAACCCTCTTCAATATGAAGTAAACGTGATCGGTACTGAGAATATTGTTAAGAACTGTCTTGAAGAAAAAGTTAAAAGATTAATTCACGTTAGTTCAACAGCAGCAATTGGCACAGAACCTGAGGGGAAATTAGCTAATGAGGAAACCTCTTATAATCTCTGGGGTTTTAAAATAAATTATTGTAATACAAAATATTTAGGAGAAATTGAGGTTAGAAAAGGAATAGATAGGGGATTAGATGCCGTAATTTTGTGTCCGGGTTCAATGTATGGAGCAGGAGATATTAGGAGAATTAAGGAAGACCCATTTTTTTCACAAGGTATTTTTAGCCTATTTTATATTAGGGGGGGGTTAGCCGTAGTTGATGTTGAGGATGTGGCAGACGGTTTAATCTTGGCTTGGAAAAAAGGGAAATCTGGCCAAAGATATATTCTGGCAAGTGAAAATTTAACCTTTTTTGAAATTAAAAAGACAATTTCTGAATTTTTAGGAAAGGAACCACCAAAAATTTGTCTTCCTTATCCAATTTTTTTAGCTTTAGCTTATACTTTAAATTGGTTAGCTATTTTGACTAAAAAAAGACCCAAGATTACCTCAACGATGGCCCGTTTTAATAAAATTTATTTTTATTTCTCAGCGAAGAAAGCGAGAAAAAAATTAGGAATGAAATTTAGGTCTTTTAAAGAATCAATTAAAAAGGCAATAGATTGGTATAAAGAAAATGGCTATTTATAAAGGCGAGAATTATACTTCTTTTAGGATCTAAAAATCTTGCCTAAGGCAAGTTTTTTTATTGATTTTGAATAAAAAAAATGCTATCTTAAGATTATAATCGGAGAGGTGGCTGAACGGAAAAGCACAGGCCTCGAAAACCTGAACCCTCTTTAGGGTCTGTGGGTTCGAATCCCACCCTCTCCGCCAAAAATGAAAAAAGAATATTTCAAATTTGTTTCAGCTTGTCATTTATTTCTCATAAATGGAAATAAAATTTTATTGTTAAGGCGATTTAATACTGGTTGGGAAGATGGCAAATATAGTGTGGTCGCTGGTCATTTAGATGGCAATGAGACAGTAAAGGCCGCTATGATAAGAGAGGCCAAAGAAGAAGTGGGAATAGATATTAACGAAGACGATTTAGAGTTTTTTCAAGTAATGCATCGAAAATCAGAAGAAGAGCGTATTGATTTTTTCTTTCTAGTCAAGAAATGGTCTGGCAATATTGAGATTAAAGAGCCTCATAAATGTGATCAGTTGGATTGGTTTGGTTTGGATAAACTCCCAGGAAATATGGTAGCTTATGTGAAAAGAGCTATCGAGAATTATAAAAATCAGATAAATTTTGATCAATTCGGCTGGGATTAAAATATGTTTAATTTTTTTGAAAAAAAGAAAAAAAAGCCAAAGAATCTTAAAGAGATCCTAACTCGTTTTAATGATTTGGAGAAAAATTTTGAAAAACTTTCTGAAGAATTAGAGAGATTGAAAGGAGAAAGCCAATTTTCTATTCAGAAGACAGGAATAGTAAGATTTAATCCTTTCTCTGAAATTGGAGGTGATCAAAGTTTCTCTATTGCTTTACTTAATAGAAATAATAATGGCTTTGTTATTACCAGTTTTTATACTCGGGAGAGAAATCGAGTTTTTGCAAAGCCAATAGTTAATGGAAAATCTCAATATTTTTTGTCGAAAGAAGAAAAAGAGGCAATAGAAAAAGCAATAAACACTGAACCCAAATGTTGACAAAATTTCGGCAACCGAATAATTTTTGTCAAATTTTAACTTCAATGGTTGAAAAGAAAGACCAAAATTTAGCATCCCGTCCTCCGGTAGTAGTAGTTTTAGGACATGTTGATTCAGGGAAAACCTCAATTTTGGATTATATCAGAAAAACTCAGGTGGCTAAAAAAGAGGCCGGCGGGATTACTCAGCATATTGGAGCTTATCAGATTGAAAAGGAAGGAAAAGAAATTACCTTTATTGATACTCCTGGCCATGAGGCTTTTTCAGCGATGAGAGCAAGAGGGGCAAAAGTTGCCGATATTGCTATTTTGGTGATTGATGGAGTTGAGGGAGTAAAAGCCCAAACCAAAGAAGCCATCTCATATATAAAAAAGGTCCAGATTCCAATGGTTGTGGCTATAAATAAAATTGATAAAACAGCGGCTGATTCAGAAAGGGTTAAAAGAGAACTTTCAAAACAGAATATTTTAGTTGAGTCAATGGGAGGGAAAGTTCCTTCAGTTGGGGTTTCAGCAAAAACCGGGAGAGGGATTGAAAATCTCTTGGAATTAATTTTATTGGTGGCTGAAATGGAGAATTTTAAAGGTGATATCTCAAAATCAGCCGAGGGAGTGGTGATCGAATCATATTTAGATAGTTTGCGAGGACCAACCGCTACTTTACTTTTAAGAGACGGAATTTTAAGATCGGGTGATATTGTTGGAACTTCTTCAACTTTTGGGAAAATTAGAACTTTGGAAAATTTTCAAGGGAAACTAATCAAGACAGCCCAACCCTCAATGCCAGTTATTTTGCTTGGTTTTGAGAATGTTCCCCAAGTTGGAGAAAAATTTAAGGTTTTCGGTGACGCTCAGCAAGCTAAAGATTATCTTCAGAAACCAGAAAGAAAAGGAGTTGGAAAAGTGTTTTTTATTGAACCTGGTAAAAGAGTTCTAAATTTGGTTTTAAAAACCGATGTTTTGGGATCAATTGAGGCAATTGAAGAAGTTTTGAAAGGTCTTCCCCAAGAAAAAGTCATTTTAAGAATTTTAAAAACTGAAGCCGGAGATATTAATGAATCTGATGTTAAGTTGGCAAAGTCGGCCAAGGCAAAAGTCTTGGGTTTTCGAGTAAAAATAAGTCCAATTGCTCAGAGTTTAGCTGAAAAAGAAAAAATTAAAATTATGACTTTTGAGGTTATTTATGATTTTGTTCAGGCTGTTCGGGAGTTAATGGAAAAAATTTTAGAACCGGAGACAATCAGAACAGACTTAGGGAAAGTTAAAACTTTAATAATTTTTCGAACTGAAAGAAATCGTCAGATTATTGGCGGTAGAGTTACTACAGGGGAGGTTAAAAAGGGAGTTTTAATCGAGATTTTTCGAGGTGAAGAGAAAATTGGCCAGGGAAAACTGATTAATCTCCAAATAAATAAAAAAGATGTTGAAAAGGCGGGCATGGGGGATGAGTGTGGAATTTTATACGAGGGCAATATAAAAATTGAAGAAGGTGATATTTTAGTAATTTACACTCAGGAGAGGAGAAAGGGGGAGTTATAGAAAATGTCCAAACGTATTCAACGCGTCAACCAACTTATTAAAAAAGAGCTTGGAAAAATTCTTCTTCGAGAGGGAGATTTTTCAAAAGAGACCTTAGTGACTCTTACCAGAGTTGAAACTTCGATTGATTTAAGAGAAGCTAAAGTCTGGATTTCTGTTTTTCCTAGAAATCAAACCACTAAAGTTATTCAGATTTTAAATCGAAAAATTTATGATTTTCAGCAAAAAATTAACAAAATCCTCAAGATGAGGCCGGTCCCCAAAATAAAGTTTTTAATTGAAACAAGAGCTAAAGAAGCAGCCAGAATTGAAGAACTCTTAGAAAAAATAAAAAAATCTGGTTGAAAAAATGTTTGAAACTGCTAAGATAATTAGTGGCCAGGTAGCCAAGTAGCTAAGGCGGCAGTCTGCAAAACTGCTATACGTGGGTGCAATTCCCGCCCTGGCCTCAAAATTTTGCCCGGGTGGAGGAATGGGTAGACTCGAGAGACTTAAAATCTCTTGGATGAATAATCCGTGTGGGTTCGAGTCCCACCCCGGGCATAAATAAAAAACTCGGCGTAGTTGCGCCGGGCCTTTTATATAAGGAGATTTAATCTCCGAAGCTTAACCTTCCAACATTTCAATATAGGCTCTTTTTGATCCAAAATTTAAGGCTTGCCAATAAGAAGGGAACCAGATATCAACATGGTAATACCCTTTTTTCCAATGCATTCTATCTTCAACCACAAAAACTTTATCTCCATAGATTTCCGGTATCCTGATTTTTGTTCCAAAGGGAAGCAGATTATTTGCCACAACTCCCTCTCTTACCAGAGTACCAGCTGCAGTGATATAGGGATTATCGTCGGTCTCAAAAGGCGAAGAGGAATAAGCAGTCACAATTACTTTTATTTTTCGGACCACCTGGACAGGATTAGAATAATTAGAAGCTGACAAAAGGCTATTTCCTTGGACAATAGGCAATCTATTTCCTAAAATCTCTTCAATAGAAAACTCAGCTAAATTAGCCTCTATTTTTTGAATTTTAGCCTCAAAAATAGACCTTCCACCAATGTAAAATCCGATGACTATCAGAATAATTAAGATATTTTTGCCCCAAAAATTAGGGCATTTTGATTTCTTACTCATTTTTAAAACCCCTTAAAGGGGTTGTACCATTTTAGCTTATCCACAAGGGCTGTCAAGAGTAAACCAAAAACCCGAGAAAAACTCTCGGGCGGCGGAAATAAAGAAGAGACAAAAACGGGACCCAATCTCTTAATGAAAAAGGAGCTTAGCTCCTTTTATAAATTTGCACTGAGCGGGTGAAGGGAGTCGAACCCTCTTCTTAATCTTGGCAAGATCATATAATAACCGTTATACTACACCCGCTTTTTGTGCCGCGGACCAGACTTGCACTGGTGAAACCTCGTCTTTTTCAGAGACGCGCTCTACTACCTGAGCTACCGCGGCTGATTATTCGGGATATACTTTCCCTTTTAGAAGATTTTTAAGAGGCAAAAATAAAGGTTTTGGTAAACTATTCCAGTCAAACCAGTTGATTTTTGACATTTCTTCATTACAAATTTTAGATTTGCTGGATTTCCAATCAGAGATTACCCATATTGTAATGTAATGCTTTTTCTCTTTTTTGAAAAGATCCTCGGTGAAACCCACTACTTCTAAGTTTTTAATTTCAATTCCTATTTCTTCCTTTACTTCTCTTTTAGCGCAATTGGTAACACTTTCTCCAAAATCAATGTGTCCTCCAGGCGGAGCCCAAGTTTCTGCTCCATGAGAACCCCTTCTTTTCATTAACAGTATCTTTTTCTTTTTATTTATAATAACTCCAACCCCGACTCTAACTTTTTTATTCTTTTCTTTCATTGTTTTGAAGATGGGCGGCATAGGACTCGAACCCATAACCTCCGCGATGTAAGCGCGACGCTCTAACCATTGAGCTAGCCGCCCCTTTTCTTGCTGGTGCCCAGGGCGGGACTCGAACCCGCAAGGGGTTACCCCCACTACCACCTCAAGGTAGCGAGTTTTCCAATTTCTCCACCTGGGCGAACTGACTTTGTTCGTTATAATTTATATTTATTTGGAAAATTTTTCGAGCTTTTTCATATTTTCGTTGTAAAAAAGGAATATTATCTGAATAAAACATTTTATTAAACAGAATAACGCTCTCTTCCTTTGCATATCTTAAGAGATAAGTATTGTTACCCGCAGACCCAATACTTCCGTTTAATCTACAGAGATTCTTAATCTTTTCTTGTAGCCATTTAAGAAAATTAAGACTTGCTGAGGAAAACGCAATGTAAAACATAAAACTACTATGCCATCGAGAATCCCAAAACGAGTAAATTGTTCCATCGCCATCAAAACACCCTCTTAGAAAATCAAAGAAATATTTATTCGGAATTTCAAGCTTAGAAATTGCTTTTGATTTATTAGGCATTAATCCAATTTTCAGAAGCCATTTATAAAGTTTGACATTACTAAATTGAATGCGGGGATATCTTTTATCTGTAGATCCGCTTGTTTTTGTCCCAATCTCCACATCGATTAAATTCATACATTTCTTAAAAGTTTTCACTAATTGGATATCATTAGACGTAAACTCAAGATGTCTACCATCTTTAGATAAATTTCCATCGGTAGTTAATAATCCAATCGCATAAGCGAATTCAGGAGTCAATTTTATCTTATAATTTTTATTTTTCTGACTTCCTCTCATTTTTATTTTTTTATTATTTTTGATTCTAACCAATTTTGTTCCGTCCGCCCATTTATTTAATTTCCTTAATTTCTTCGGATTTCTGCCCTAATTTCTCTTCGGTCGTAGCTTTAACAAATTCTTTTCTTTTCAATTTTGCCTTCTTTCCTTTAACTTTTCTTAAATAGTAAAGTTTTGCCCTTCTGACTTTTCCTCTCTTTGTAATTTCTATTTTTTCAATAGTAGGGGAGTGAAGAGGAAAAATTCTTTCTACTCCGATTCCAGAAATTATCTTTCTGACCGTGATTGTAGCTCCAATTCCTTTACCATGTTTCCTAGCTAAAACTACTCCTTCAAAAACTTGAATTCTTTCTTTACCTTTTTCTCTAATTTTTTGGTAAACCTTAACGGTATCACCCGATCTAATATCCGGTAGGTCTTTTTTTAGAAAAGGCCCTAAGAATTTCTCGATTTTAGTCACCATAATTTAATTTTTCTAATATTTTTTTAAAATTTTCTGGCAAATCTGATTTAAACTCTTTTTCTTTTCCGTCTGGCAATTTTATTTTTAGATAATTAGCATGTAAAAATTGGCGATTTAATCCTTTAGGCGTTGGTTGATTTTTAAATCCATAAATTTTATCTCCAGCAATTGGACAGGAAAGATAGGCTAGATGACATCTGATTTGGTGGCGCCTTCCAGTTTTCGGAATCACCTCTATTAATGTATATTTTTTAAACCTCTTTAAAACTTTGAATCCTGTAATAGCCTTTCTTTTTTCTCTAGCTTTTGGTTCAAAAGGTAGATAGACTCTTTGCTTTTTTCTATTTTTTGGAGATCTCCCAATTAAAGTTTCAATTTTCCCAAAATCTTCTTTTAAGTTTCCAACTACCAAGGCCAAATATTTTTTGATTACTTTTCTTTCTTTAAATTGTCTTTGTAAAAAATCTAAAGTTTTATTATTTTTAGCAACCAAAAGAATTCCAGAAGTATCCTTGTCTAATCGATGGACAATTCCGTATCTCGGGGCTTTACCGATTTTTTTTAAATCAGGATAATTTTCTAAAAGATAATCTATTAAAGTTTTTTCCTTTATTCTTCTTTCAGGAAAAACAATTATTCTAGCTGGCTTATCAATTACTAAAAGGCCTTCATCTTCATAAATAACCTTTAATTCCATGTGGGCGCGACAGGACTTGAACCTGTGAACCTCCTCAATGTCAGTGAGGCGCTCTAACCACTGAGCTACGCGCCCCTAATGATGCGCGTGGTAGGACTCGAACCTACGAACCCCGACTTTATAAGAGTCGTGCTCTAACCACTGAGCTACACGCGCTTGATTTTTACTTTTAGAGAAGGAATTTTGAAAATTTTTTTTGATTTTTTAGAGATCTTCTTCTCTTTTAGTAAGTTTTCAAACTCCCTTTTTTCAATTGTTTCTTTCTTGATTAAGGTTTTAGCAATTTTCTCAAGTAATCTTCTTTTTTGAATCAAAATCTTTTTTGCCTGATTTTCAGCATTTTTAATAAATTTGGTTACCTCTTTATCAATTTGAATTGCCATTTTCTCAGAATAGTCTCTTCTTTCAGAAATTTCTTTTCCCAAGAAAACTAATTCTTCTTTTTTACCAAAAGAAATTGGTCCCAGAGCTGACATTCCATATTCTTTGACTAATTTTCTGGCCAATTCGGAAGCCTTTTTTAAGTCATTAGTAGCGCCGGTAGTAATCTCGCCAAACTTTATTTTTTCAGCAACATAACCCCCAAGTAATGTCGCCATTTCAGCCAAAAATTGAGATTTTGTTTTAATTTTCCTTTCTTCGGTGGGCATCTTTAGGGTGTAACCGGCCGCTAACCCTCGGGCAACAATCGAAATTTTTCTAACTTCTTCTGTTCCAGAAAGAAAAGTAGAAACTAAGGCATGACCAGCTTCATGGAAGGCGGCAATTTCCTTTTCTTTTTCAGATAAAATGTGGCTTTTTCTTTCCGGACCCAATAAAACTTTCTCAATTGATTCTAATATTTCTTCCTGGTAGATTTGAGCTTTATTTCTTCTAGCAGTCAAAATTGCCGCTTCATTAACCAAATTAGCTAAATCAGCTCCTGAAAATCCTGGTGTCCTCTCAGCAATTTCTCTTAGGTTAATATTTGAAGTCAAAGGTTTTCCCTGACAATGAATTTTTAAAATTTCTACTCGGTCATTAACATCTGGCAAATCTAAAACCACTCTTCGATCAAACCTCCCCGGCCTTAAAAGAGCGGGATCCAAAATATCAGGGCGATTGGTCGCTGATATTACGATTACATGGGTATCTCTTTCAAATCCATCCATTTCTACTAAAATTTGATTTAGTGTTTGTTCTCTCTCGTCATGCCCTCCGCCAATACCTGCTCCCCGATGACGACCAATAGCATCAAGTTCATCAATGAAAATTATTGCCGGAGCATTTTTTTTAGCTGTTAAAAATAAGTCTCTTACCCTGGCTGATCCCACTCCGACAAACATCTCCACAAATTCCGATCCAGAAATATGATAAAAAGGAACATTAGCCTCACCGGCCACCGCTCTCGCTAATAAAGTTTTTCCGGTTCCCGGTGCTCCCATTACTAAAACTCCTCTAGGAATTCTCGCCCCTATCTGTAGATATTTTTTTGGATTTTTTAGAAAATCAACAATCTCCTTTAACTCTTCTTTTGCTTCTTTTAGGCCGGCCACATCCTTGAAAGTAATTTTCTCTTTTGGATGACCTTCGGCTCCAAAAAGTCTTGCTTTAGCTTTGGTGAAATTGAATACTTGGGTTGCTCCGGTTCTGGCCTGGCGAAAAATAAGCCAAAAAAAGAAGATTAAGAATATAAAAGGAAGGAAATATAAAATTGGGCCCAACCAGCTTAAAATTTCTCGTTTTTCTTCTGCTGTTATTTCTATTTTTTGCAGTTTTTCTTGACTCAATCCATAGTTTATTAAAGATTCAGAAAGGGCAATCTCTGGCTCTTTTCTTGATTTAGCTTTTGTTCCATCTTGGTAAATTATTTCCAGTTCATTATTGGAAACAGTAATTCTTTTGATCTTTTCCTGTTCGATCTCCTTAACCAATTGAGTTAAAGAGAGCACCTTTTCTCTCTCCACTGGTTGAAAAAATAAGGCAAAAATAGCTGAAATAGCTAAGAAAATGAGGAGAATAAAGAGGAAATTTTTGAATAGAAATTTCATATAATTGATGATAACAAAAAAATTTAAAAAGTCAATTAAAAAACGACCTTGAGAACTTTGTCGTTTTTTTTTATTTGTTATTTTTTAATCTTAAAGTTAGACGATGTTCAATTGGTTCGATTGACAAAATTTCAAAATTATATTTTTTCCCGATCTCCAAAATATCTTCCATCTTTTTTTGAGAACCAAACTCAGAAATATGGCATAACCCCTGAATTCTTTTATTAATTTTAATGAAAGCACCAAAGGGGTTAAATTTACTAACTTCTCCCGAAATTATCTCTCCTTTTTTGTGTTTTTTTTCAAAGTTTTCCCAGGGATCTTTTTTTAATGCTTTTAAAGATAAGGAAACCCTCTCATCAGAAATTTTGATAATTTTTGCTTTCACTTTTTCCCCAACTTTAACTACTTCTGATGGATCTTCAATTAGTTGCCAGTCAAGCTCGGAAATATGAATTAACCCCTCTAAATTTTCCTTACCAAATTTCAAAAAAACTCCAAAATCCAAAATAGCAGTAATTTCTCCTTCAACCACATCTCCTATTTGATAATTTTCTAAAATTTTCTTTATTTTTTTAGCCTCTTTTGCTTTTTCGGATAAAATAAGTTTTCCTTCTTTTTGAGAAAGATCAAAAATTTTTACTTCTAATTCCTTACCAACAAATTTTTTGAGTTCTTTTAAAATTTTTATCTGGTCTCCTCCTTCTACCCGGGGATAATGCTCAGAAGATAATTGAGAAACTGGCAGAAAGGCCGGAATTCCAGAAACTTCAGCTAATAGCCCTCCTTTATTTGCTTCCAAAATTTTTACCTTCAAAATCTCATCTTTTTCTTTTTTTTGCGCCAATTGCTGCCAGGCTAACTCTTTTCCGGCTTGGCTTATTGATAATTCGATATAACCTTCTTCGTTTTCCAGATCTATTATTTTAGCAAAAAGATTATCTCCGATTTTCAATTCTTTTAGAATCTCTTTTCCTTCAAAGAATTCTTTCCCATAGATTATTCCAGTTCCAGAAAATCCCAAATCTAAATAGACAGCCGATCTTCCTATGCCAATAATTTTTCCCTCAACAATTTCACCTATTTTTAGAGGTTTTAATAAATTATTTGGAATCTCAAAATTTTTTCTCATACCATATAATTTACCATAAATTTTTTATTTTTACAAACCCCGTTAGAGAACCGGATAGCACGATTTTTTAGATTATCCAGCGATTTCTCTAACGGGGCAAGAGTTGAATTAAAAAGGATTTCTTGATAAGATAAGATATTATTATAAATTTTTTTTCAATTTTGGCAAACATGCAGATTACTTGGTATGGTCAATCTTTTTTTCGAATTTTGACTCAGAAAGGAAAAAATAATCAAGTTAACCTTGTTATCGATCCCTTTAACGAGACTATTGGATTACGGCCTCCAAAACTCGAGGCTGATATTTTGTTAATCACTCATCAGCATTCAGATCATAACAATCTTCTGGCAGTTTCAGGAAACCCTTTTGTTATTTCAGGTCCCGGCGAATATGAAATAAAAGGAGTCTTTATTCAGGGGATTCCATCTTTCCATGATAATGTTAGAGGAAAAGAACGAGGTCTAAATACTATTTATACTATAGAGACCGAAGAAATTCGACTTTGTCATTTAGGAGATTTGGGCCAAAAAGAATTAGATTCTGAACAACTTGAAAAAATAGGCGATATCGATATTTTAATGATTCCCATAGGTGGAGTTTATACAATTTCAGCAAAAGAAGCTTCAAAAGTAATTTCCCAATCAGAACCCAAGATTGTTATTCCAATGCATTATCAGATTCCAAAGTTGAAAATCAAATTAGAGGGACTAAATAAATTTTTAAAGATGATGGGAATAAAGACACCTGAAATCTTAAAGAAGTTTTTGATTAAAAAGAAAGATCTGGCAGCTGAGGGGATGAAAATTATTATTTTAAAACCCTAAACCGAGCACGTAGAAGAATTATACGCTTCGGTCAAATGATTTTTTTTGGAACATCCTAAAAGAAAACAAAAATGGTCAATAAATCACCAAAATTAAAAAATGAAATAGGCTATATTAAACCGCGTGAGATTACTGAGGAGATGAAGGAAAGTTATATTGACTATGCTATGTCAGTTATTATCTCTCGGGCTCTACCTGATGTCAGAGATGGGATGAAGCCGGTCCATCGTCGGATTTTGTATTCAATGTATGAGATGGGTTTAAGACATGATGCAAAATTTAGGAAGTCAGCAGCTACTGTCGGTCAGGTAATTGCTGCTTATCATCCTCATGGAGACATTCCAGTTTACGATGCTTTGACTAGAATGGCTCAAGATTTTTCATTAAGATATCCTTTAATTAATGGTCAAGGAAATTTTGGTTCAATCGATGGTGACCCTAGTGCTGCCATGAGATACACTGAAGCCAAACTTTCAGAAGTTGGTGAGGAAATGCTAAGAGATATTGGAAAAGATACGGTTGATTTTGTTGATAATTATGATGGAACCAGAAAAGAACCAGTGGTCTTGCCTTCACCTTTACCCCAACTTCTTTTAAATGGTTCTCTCGGGATTGCCGTAGGTATGGCAACCAATATTCCTCCTCATAATCTTTCTGAGGTTGCAGATGCCGCAATCTATTTACTCTCGCACTCAAAAGCTGATACCGAGGATCTCTTTGAATTTGTCAAAGGGCCTGATTTTCCAACCGGTGGGGAAATTTATGGTCAAAAAGAAATAATTACTGCCTATTCCCAAGGGAAGGGCCCGATTGTTACTCGAGGAAAGACAGAAATTATTCGTGGAGAAGGAGGTAAAACTAAAATTGTAATTACTGAAATTCCCTTTCAGGTTCAAAAATCAAATTTAGTTAAGCAATTTGCTAAGTTGGTCCAAGAAAAAAGAGTCAAAGGGATAAAGGATATCAGAGATGAATCTGATAAGGAAGGTCTAAGAATTGTTATTGACCTTTCTCGAGAGGCCTATCCTCGGAAAATCTTAAACCAACTTTATAAATTCACCGATCTACAGAAAACCTTTCACTTAAATATGTTAGCCCTAGTTGATGGAATTCAGCCGAGGGTTTTAAGTTTGGCTGATCTTTTAAATTATTATCTTTCTCATCGGAAAAAAGTAATTTTTAGGAGAACCAAATATGATTTAGAAAGAGCTAAAGAAAGAGCTCATATTTTAAAAGGATTAAATAAGTGTTTAGGAAAGATTGATCAGGTCATTAAAACGATAAAAGCTTCTAAAGATCGGAAAGAAGCTGAGAAAAATTTAATAAAAAGATTTAAAGTAACCAAGATTCAGGCCTCGGCCATTTTAGAGACGAAGTTATCTGCTTTGGCAAAATTAGAGAGAAAGAGAATTGAGGAAGAACTTAAAGAAAATTTGACCAAAATTAAAGAATTCAAAAAAATTCTTAAAAGTCCCAAAAAGATAAAGGAAATTATTGAAAGAGAGTTAAAAGGACTCAAAGAAAAGTTTGCTGGCAAGAGAAAAACAAAGGTGATTTCTAAAAAAATTGAAGAAATAGCCTTGGAAGATTTAATTCCCCAGGAGGAAACAATCATCACCTTAACTCAGGGTGGTTATATTAAAAGGATAAATCCCAAAAGTTATAAAATTCAGAAAAGAGGAGGTAAAGGAATTTTAGGAATGAAGACTTTACAGGAAGATATTGTTGAGCATTTCCTTTTAGCTAAAACTCATGATTCTTTACTTTTCTTTACCGATTCGGGAAAGGTTTTTAAAATCTTAGTTTATGAAATTCCTGAGGCAACGAGAGTAGCCAGGGGTCGAGGTCTTTTGAATTTTCTGGAAATTTCTTCTCGGGAGAAGGTTTTAACTCTTTTACCTTTAAGTAAAAAAGATTTAGAGTTGGGGATAAAATATTTAGTAATGATTACTCGAAATGGTATAATTAAAAAAACAGAGATTTCTGAATTTGAGAATGTTCGGAGATCGGGATTAATTGCCATTTCGCTTAAAAAGGGTGATCTTTTAAAAAAGGTTCAAAAGAGTACGGGGGATGATGGAGTGATTTTGGTAACTAAAAAAGGCCAATCTATTCGATTTAAAGAAAAAGAGATTAGAGGGATGGGAAGACCGGCTTCTGGAGTAAAAGGAATTAAATTAGGAAAAGAAGATAGGGTAGTAGGAATGGACATAATAAGGTCAAAGGTCAAAGGTCAAAGGTCAAAGGTCAAAGAACATCTTTTGGTGGTTACGGGAAATGGCTATGGGAAAAGGACGGATTTGCGAGAATACCGATTGCAGGGGAGAGGAGGCTTTGGGATTAAAACAGCTAAAATTACTTCAAAGACCGGCGATTTAGTTTTTTCAAAATTATTAACCACCGAAGAAGATTTAATTGTAATTTCTCAAAGAGGCAAAGTAATTAGGATTAAAATTGCCTTAATTCCAAAATTCTCACGGATTACCCAAGGAGTGAAAATTATGAAATTAGAAGAAGGAGATTGGGTCGCTTCCGCAACCTGTATCTAAACTGTTTGAACTTACACTTTAAACATATGGAATTTTTAAATCCACAAGAAGTTTTAAATCAATTGGAATTAGAGGGTGATATGATTGCTGCTGATTTTGGTTCAGGTTCTGGCGGCTGGGCAATACCTTTGGCAAAAAGATTGAAATTTGGAAGAGTCTATGCTATTGATATTTTAGAGGAGCCTCTTTCAGCTCTTAAAAGTAAGGGAGAGATTGAAAGAGTTTTCAATATTGAGACTGTACGTTCTAATGTGGAAGCAAAACAGGGTTCAAAGCTTGCCGATTCTTTTTGCGATTTAGTTCTAATAACCAATCTCTTGTTTGAAGCAAAGGATAAAAAGATAATTATGGATGAAGCAAAAAGAGCTTTAAAAAAGAAAGGAAAAATTTTAGTTGTTGATTGGTTTCCCGAAGCTCCTCTTGGTCCAAAAGAAGGCAGAGTTTCAGCTGCCGACGTTAAAAAAATAGCTCAAGATTTAAATTTAAAATTAGAAAAAGAATTTAAAGCCGGAGCTTACCATTATGGCTTAATATTTATAAAGCCATAATGAGAGAAAGGGGTCGGGAAAACTGAGTGCAGGGGCCCGCAAAGCGGGAGGGTGGTGGGTGGGTTGGAGTCCCGTGGCGGAAATATTAAAACCGATGGGTTTTAAGGAGCGGAGCGACCATTAGTGTTTAGTCTTTACTAAATTATAGTCTTTGCTAAAATTAACTAATATTTGTTTATGAAGCCTTATCTAATTAAAAAAATAATTTTTCCAATACTTTTATTCTCTTTTTTGATACCTTTTTTGGCTGAGGGAATAGTAATTCCCAACCCTCTTGATGCTACTACATTTGAAGAGTTGATTGAAAAACTTATTGATCTCATTTTTTGGGTTGCTGTAGCCATTACTCCCCTTATGATTATTGTTGCCGGTTTTTATTTTGTAACAGCAGCTGGTGATCCAGAAAAAATTAGGAAAGCTAAAAATATAATTTTATGGACAATAGTCGGACTTGCTATAGTTTTACTTGCCAAAGGAATAATTTCTATGATAAGACAAATAATAGGAGGATAAAATTAAAAAGTGAAACCTAAGATTTAAAAATACAAAGGTCGAGGAAATAATAAACAATAAACAATAAACAATGAATAATATGAGAAAAATTATTTCAGTTCTAATCTTAGCTGCTTTGCTTTTACCCCTAGTTGCTTTAGCTCAGATAGAGGTAAAGGAGTGCTGTACTCTTCATAAAACAATTACAGTTGAGGGAGACACCTGTGCCGAAGGTGATGTAGCAGCTCCTGATGCAGCAGCAGCTGCAGATTGTGCAGGAGCCTACTGTGCAGCTTCAGCAGATGCTTGGGGAATGTTTTGTCTTTTAAATAGCATTTACCGAGTTACTGACTGGGTCTCTTACATCTTATTTGCTTTTGTTGGAGTGATGATAATTATTGGAGCCTTTACAATTGTTACAGCTGGTGGATCGCCCGACAAGGTGTCTTCTGGAAGAAATTACATTGTGTATGCGATCATTGGTTTAGTAGTTGCCTTTTTTGCCAGGGCTATTCCTGCTCTTGTCAAGGCAGTGATAGGAATGTAAAGAGAGAAAAATTTGGTAAATTTTAACTTCTTGTTCGGAGAGAATAAGAGATTTTGATTGAATTCGAAATGCAGAGAGTTGAGCAAAATAACTTCCGGCTTTAGAGTCTGCGGTCCAAGAAACAATATGAGCAAAATTATTTTAGTTTTAGCTTTGGTAAGTTTATTGAGCCTCTTGCTTTTACCAATGGTAGCCTTGGCTCAGATAGAAATAAAGGAGTGCTGTACTCTTCATAAAACAATTACAGTTGATACGGTTACCTGTAACGAAGATACTGTGGCAGCTCCTGATGCAGCAGCAGCTGCAGATTGTGCAGGAGCCTACTGTGCAGCTTCAGCAGATGTTTGGGGAATGTTTTGTATTTTGAATACTATTTACCGAGTTACTGACTGGGTCTCTTACATCTTATTTGCTTTTGTTGGAGTGATGATAATTATTGGAGCCTTTACAATTGTTACAGCTGGTGGATCGCCCGACAAGGTGTCTTCTGGAAGAAATTACATTGTGTATGCGATCATTGGTTTAGTAGTTGCCTTTTTTGCCAGGGCTATTCCTGCTCTTGTCAAGGCAGTGATAGGAATGTAAAGAGAGAAAAATTTGGTAAATTTTAACTTTCTATTTAGAAAGAATGAATGTTTTGATTTAATCAATCCCGCCAAGGGGTTGATTTTTTAATATTAAAAAGATAAGGTAAAATAGATGGATGTAGCTGAATTGGAATAGGCATCCTCTACCAAATTGCCGAGGTGGTGAAACTGGAAAACACGTAGGATTTAGGATCCTATGGCGAAAGCTTTGTGGGTTCAAATCCCACCCTCGGCACAGCAAAAGTCGCCAAAAAGGCGACTTTTAGTTATTAGTTTCTAGTTATTAGTTTTTTATTCTTTCACTTCTATCTTTCTTTTTTTCTCCCTCTCAATTTTAGGTATCCTTATAGTTAAAATTCCTTCTTTAAAAGATGCTTCAGCTCTTGAAGGATCGACCTCCACTGGTAAAATAATCTCTCGGGAAAAAGCTCCCCAGTAGCATTCTTGGTAAAAATAATTCCTTTCTCCTTCTTCAATTGGTTTTTCTCTTTTTCCTTTAATACTTACCCTATCCCCTTCGATAAAAATATCTAAATCCTCTGGTTTTATTCCGGCGATAGTTGATTGGATAACCAGTTCTTTTTCATTTTGATAAACATCAATTGCTAACTGCCCTTCTGATTTAAACCACTTCTCCTCAGACTTCTCAGTTTTCTTTGGTTTTTCTTCCTCCTTTTTTGATTTTTTAAAAAAAGTAACCATTATATTTAATTTTACAGATACTTTTCATTTTTTCAAGTTTTTTAAAACCTAAGGAAATAACAAAAGCCAGACTAATTAAAATTATTACTGGAATTAAAAATCTTAAAGCTCCTTCCATCATCATTATAGAAAAATTATAAAGTCCGTGCAAGATTATTGCTATGCCTAAACCAGTAGTAATTAATCTAAATCGATTTTTTATTTCGAAAAAAGATTGGGCCAGAAAATAACCTACCAATCCTGAACAAAGAGCATGTAAGAAGGTAGCAGTGATAAAACGGAAAGAGACTAAAACTAAAATTTCTTTAAAAGGTAAAAGAAATATTTCCGGGGAGAAAAAAAACAAAAGGTTTTCTAAAGCAGCAAAACCCAAAGCTGAAATTATCATGTAAAGCATAGCATCTAATGGTTCATCAAATTCTGGATCTGATACTACTTTCTCTCTTACCACCAGATATTTTAAAATCTCTTCTACCAAAGCTATTCCAAAGAAAATATATAAAATTGGGGAAAGTTTTAATTCCGTAAATCTTTCAAAGATTCCTCTTTCAATAAAAATTGCCGGTAGGGTAATTAACACCCCATAGAAGAAAATTTTCAAGACCATCCCTTTTGGTTCTGGATGAACATCTTTCCTTAGGAAAAACAAAAGCCAGATAATACTAGGGGCAAGGCCAAAAATGAAAAAGAGAAGATAAGTCATTAGTTAAGAATCATGAATTATGAATTATGAATAACGAATCGAAACAGCATCATTCATAATTCTTTATTCATAATTCAAATTTGGGGCCATTTTTCAATCATTAGACATTTTTCTTTTCTTTTTATTGGTAATCTTTGATAAATCTCTTCAGTAATAAATGGAACAAAGGGATGCAAGAGTTTAAGAGAATTTAATAAAACATAAAGCAAAACTGCTTTAGTTTGTAGTTTGTAGTTTGTAGTTTGTAGCTGTTTTTTTGCTTCCTCAATATATCTGTCGCAGAAATCATGCCAGAAAAAATCGTAAAGCTTATGTGCTGCCTGGCCAAATCGAAAGTTCTCCAAATCTTTATTCACTAATTTCACTGTCTTATTTAAAGTGTTAAGAATTTTTCTATCGGCCGAAGTGAGATTATTTTTATTAACTTTTTGAATTTTGATTTGTGTTTTTGATTCTGAGATTTGTTGTAAAACAAATCTTGTAGCATTCCATATCTTGTTGCAAAATTTTCTCCCCATTACAATGTTATCTTCAACAAATCGAATATCTTGTCCTCCCATAATTTGATAGATAATTCCGAAACGGGTAGCATCAGCTCCGTATTTTTCAATAAGATTTATTGGATCAACTCCAGTCCCTAATGATTTTGACATTCTTTTTCCTTCCTTAGTTAAGACAGTGGCGTGAATATAAACCTTTTTAAAGGGGATTTTCCCCATAAATTCTATTCCTGAAAAAATCATTCTGGCCACCCATAAATTAATAATCCCGCGATCAGTAGAAAGTACATCAGTTGGATAAAATTTAGCTAAATCAGAACTTTTTTTCGGTTTACAGCCTTTTCGATTTTGAGCGCAAGCGATCGGCCAATCTAGGGTTGCAAATGGCCAGAGAGCTGAGGAGAACCAGGTATCCAGAACATCTTTCATTCCTTTAAGCGGTATTTTATGGCCCCACCAGATTTGACGAGAAACACACCAATCTCTTATATTTTTTAACCAGTTAAAATAAATTTTCTCGAAGCTTTTTGGAACAAATTTAATTTTCCTAGTTTTTACCGCCAAAATTGCCAGCCTGGCTAAATCATTCATTTTTAGAAACCACTGCCAGGAAGGGATTAGTTCAATTGTAGTTTTACATCGATAGCATTGAGGAACTTGATGGACATAATCTTCAATTTTTTCTAAAAAACCTTGGTTTTTTAAATCTTTAACAATCTTTTTTCTAGCTTCCGAAGAAGCCAATCCTCGATAAGGCAGAGGGACTTCTTTGGTCATTTCCCCATTCTTATCGATAACCTGGATAATTTTTAGATTGTGCAAAAGTCCAATTTCATAATCTGTCATATCATGGGCTGGGGTTATCTTTACTGCTCCTGTCCCAAATTTTAGATCAACTAATTTATCTTTAATGATGGAGATTTCTCGGCCAACCAAAGGTAAGATAACTTTTTTACCAATTAAATTTTTATATCGTTTATCTTTGGGATTTACTGCCACCGCCATATCTCCAAGCATTGTCTCCGGCCTGGTCGTAGCGACAGTAATAAATTTTTGACTTTTGACTTTCGACTTTTGATTTTTGATCGGATATTTGATATACCATAATTTTCCCTCCTTTTCTTTATATTCCAGTTCTAAATCTGACAGACTGGTCTGGCATCTCGGGCACCAATTTATTACTTTTTTCCCTCGATAAATCCAACCTTTTTTATAATAATGTAAGAATGCTTTTTCTATTGCTTGGCAATATTTCTCATCCATGGTAAATCGAGTTCTTGACCAATCGCAGGAAGCCCCTAATTTCTTCAACTGATCTAAAATGACATTTCCATATTTTTTCTTCCATTGCCAAACTCTTTTTAAAAATTTTTCTCGCCCTAAATCAAAACGAGTTTTTTGTTCTTTTTTTAACTCTTTTTCTACTCTCGCCTGGGTGGCAATACCAGCATGATCGATCCCCGGGAGCCAGAGGGTTCTAAAACCTTGAAGACGTTTCCAACGGATTAAGATATCCTGGACAAGGGTATTTAGAGCGTGACCCATATGAAGAGAACCAGTAATATTTGGCGGAGGAATCAAAATTGTGTAAGATTTTTTTCTTTCCCCCGGTAGATTATCAGGATTAAAAAAACCAGATCTCAGCCAGAGATTATAGATTTGACCCTCTACTTTTTTTGGAGCATAGACTTTTGCTAACTTTTTCATGCTCAATTATTATACCACGCAATAATCTCAAAACTTAAATATTCAATTTGAAGATAAAAATTTTTAAATTTAACTTATTCTTAAATTCGCATCAGCTTCAATATCAGGGGCCCGCCAAAGGCGGGAAGGTGGTCGGGACGCGAGGCCTTCTCGTGAAACGGGAGGCCCCGTCCTTGGGCGGGTCGGAGTCCAGGCCTTAGTTTCTTTTCTGAGATAACGAAAATAAGCAGCTACTGCCACCATAACGGCATTATCAGTACATAAAATTTTTGGTGGAACCAAAAATTTAATCGTTAATCGCTGGTTTTTAATTGCTAATTGAAATTGTTTTCTTAATTCATTATTGGCAGCCACCCCTCCACCAAGGATAATCATTCCGGCTTTATATTTTCTTGCTGCCTGGATGGTTTTATGAATTAAAACGTCAACTATTGCCTGTTGGACCTCGGTAGACATTTCCTGGATAAATTTTTGCTTTTTGCGTTCTGTTTTCTGTTTTTTGATTTTATATAAGACCGCGGTTTTCAGACCAGAAAAACTGAAATCAAAATTTTTTTGGTGAATCATTGGCCTCGGTAATTGAATATTGAATATTGAATATTGAATATTGGATTTTAATTGAGCGGCAAGCCGTTCAATGGCCGGTCCTCCTGGGTAATCCATTCCTAAAATTCTGGCTACTTTGTCAAAACATTCACCAGCAGCATCATCTCGAGTTTCACCAAGGATTTTGTATTCTCCGTAATTTTTCATTAAAATTAACTGGGTATGACCGCCGCTTACCACTAAACAAACTGCCGGAAACGAAAACTTTAAACTTGAACCAACCAAGTTGGCGAAAATGTGAGCTTCGATATGGTTTACTGGGATTATTGGTAGTTCCCAAGAAAAAGCTAAAGCTTTGGCAAAATTTACCCCTACCCACAAGCAAGGTTCTAACCCTGGCCCCATAGTCACGGCAATTAGATCAATTTTTGGTTTCCTGTAATTTCTTAAGAATTCTTTTAACTCCTTTAAAAGATATTCTTCTCGTTTGAATATTTCTTCTAATACTGGATACTTGATACTTAATAGTTGATGCTTATCATTTTTTTTAAGCGATTTTGCTTTTTTTAACGCCCTTTTTAAAACAGGAATCAAATTTCGTTGGTGCTCTCTTTTAGCTAAGGTTGGATAGACTCCTCCATATTTTCTGTGAATTTTTATCTGAGAAGAGATAATATCAGACAGAATATTAATTTTCATCCGTCTAAATCCGCGTTGTAATCTACCTTTATCTACTTCTACAATCGCTATACAGGTATCGTCACATGATGTTTCGACAGCAAGAATAATCATAGAACTATGAATTAAGAATAATGAATCATGAATAATAAAGAAAATAAGTTTCTCGCATAATTCATAATTCCTAATTCCTGATTCATTTTAACGTTTGTCTTGCCTTTTTTCAATTTTTTAATTAAAATGATGATAGTTTGGCCTCGTCGTCTAGTGGTTAGGACAAGGGGCTTTCAATCCCTAAACACGGGTTCGATTCCCGTCGAGGCCACTATTTTTATGAAGGATTATTATCTTAAAGTTAACAAGGCTTCTGATCTTAAAGATAAACAAGAAAGAATAATTTTTCGTATTTTAGAGATTTTGCCTGGTTTTTTAAGCTGGGCAATTTTACTTTTAGTTATCATTTTATCTTGGCAAAAGCCGATTTTGGTAGCTGTCTTTATCATCTTTTTTGTAATTTTTTGGTTATTTAGAACAATCTACTTTTCATTTCATCTCCGGGCTGGCTATCAAAAAATGAAAGAACACGAAAATATTGATTGGCTAGCAAAGCTTAATCAACTGAGAGATAGAAACTGGAAAGATATCTATCATTTAATAGTCTTACCAATGTATAAAGAGCCTTTAGGAATTATTAAGGAAACCTTTAAAGCCTTAGAAAATACTGATTATCCTAAAGATAAAATGATTGTAGTTTTAGCTTGTGAGGAAAGAGCTGGAGAGGAAGCAAAAGAAACTGCCAGGATTATTGAAAAAGAATTTGCCAATAAATTTTTCAAATTTTTAATCACTTTTCATCCTCCAGATTTACCCGGAGAGATTGCTGCTAAAAGCTCAAATGAGACCTTTGGGGTAAAAAAAGCCAAGGAATTGATTATTGATCCATTTAAAATTCCTTATCAAAATATAATTTTTTCTTCTTTAGATGCCGATACTAAAATTTTTCCAAGATATTTTAGTTGTCTTACTTATCATTATTTAACCTCAAAAAACCCAACTAGAACTAGTTTTCAACCCATCCCTCTTTTTATTAATAATATCTGGCAGGCCCCTGGTATTTCTCGAGTTTTTTCCTTTTCCTCAACCTTTTGGCATACTATTAATCAGCAAAGGCCAGAAAAATTGATTACTTTCTCTTCCCATTCAATGAGTTTTTTAGCCTTAGTTGATACTGGATTCAAACAGACCAATGTAGTTTCTGATGACTCCAGAATTTTTTGGCAATGTTTTTTAAAATACAACGGAGACTATAAGGTTCAGCCTATTTTTTATCCGGTTTCAATGGATGCTAATGTTTCTCGGAGTTTCTTTAGAACCTTAATCAATATCTACAAACAACAAAGAAGGTGGGCTTATGGAGTAGGGGATATCCCTTATTTTCTTTTTGGTTTTTTTAAAAATAAAAAAATCCCAATCTCAAAAAAATTTTCTTTAGGATTTGAGTTAATTGAAGGACACTTGTCTTGGGCTACTGCCTCGTTTTTAATTTTTCTATTAGGCTGGGTACCTTTAGTTTTAGGAGGAGAGGAGTTTAACCAGACCCTAATTTCTTATAATTTACCCTTGATAACCAGAAATATTTTAACTTTAGCAATGGTAGGCCTAACCGGATCTATCTATTTTAGTCTTAATTTACTCCCTCCTAAACCCCCTGAATATGGTCGGCTTAAATATTTATTTTTTGCTTTTCAATGGTTTTTAATTCCCTTAACAATGATATTTTTTGTTTCCCTACCAGCTTTAGATGCTCAGACGAGATTGATGTTAGGGAAATATATGGGTTTTTGGCCGACTGAGAAAATTCGAAGGAATCTTACAAATTACGAATTTCCTCGAATTACGAATTCGTAATTAGTTTAGATTCGTAATTCGTAGAGGTTATTCTAAATGGATTCTTTCTCGAAACTTCTCTACTCTTCCCCTTAATAAGGGATATTTTTTTAATTCAGGGTCCTCTTCTAAAATTTCTTTAGCCGCCTTTCTAGTTTTCTCAACTAAGAATATATCTTTCAAAGCTGACATTGCTAAATCAGGAATTCCCCATTGTCTTTGACCAAAAAAATCACCAGGGCCTCGAATTCCCAAATCTTTTTCAGCTAACTCAAAACCATTTTCAGAAGAAATCAAAGCTTTCAATCGTTGATGAGTTTTCTTAGCTGGAGAGTCAGTGAATAAAAAGCAAAAAGATTGATATTTTGATCTTCCTACTCTTCCCCGAAATTGATGGAGCTGCGCTAGCCCAAATCTTTCTGCTCCCTCAATCATCATTACCGTGGCATTAGGAACATCGATCCCCACTTCAATTACTGAGGTTGAGACTAAAATGTCAATCTTTTTACCCCTTCCGGTTTGTGCAGAAAAATGTTTCATTATCTTCTCTTTTTCTTTTGTAGTCATTTTCCCGTGTAACATTCCAACTTTTAAATCAGGGAAAACAATTTTTGATAGTTTTTGATATTCTTCTTTTACTGCCCTTACCTCAGCCCAGCTTGAAATTTCTTTTTCTATTTTTTCCTTATCACTAGGTTCAATCCTTGGGCAAATAACAAAAACCTGTCTTCCTTTTTTAACAACAGAGCGTATAAAATTATAAGCAGCCTTACGATTTCCCGGGGCAATCACCTTAGTGACGATTTTTTTCCTTCCCTTCGGCAATTCATTAATTAAAGAAAGATCAAGATCACCGTAAATAGTAAGAGCCAAAGTCCTTGGAATTGGGGTAGCGGTCATTGATAATAAATGGGGAATTATTCTTGTTGCTTGCCCGCCTGCCGGCGAGGCTGGTTGCTGGTTGCTAGTTGCTAACTTTGCCCTTTGTTCCACTCCAAACCGATGCTGCTCATCCAGGATAACCAGAGCCAATTTTCCAAAGCGCACTTTTTCTTGAATTAAGGCGTGAGTACCAATTAAAAGATCAATCTCTTCTTTTTTTAATTTTTCTAAAAGTTTTTCTCGAGAAATTTTGATAACTTTATTTTTTCTGTCGCCGAAAGCGACTCCCCGGAGGGTTGCTCTTTTAGAAAAAATTCTATTTTCTTTCCCGGTTAAAAGACCAATATTTAAATTAAATTTTTTTAAAAGTTTTGAAATCTCCTGAAAATGTTGCTTAGCTAGGATTTCAGTTGGAGCCATAAAAGCCACTTGGAAACCTTGTTTTATTACATTTAAAGCAGCTAATACAGCCACCACTGTTTTCCCTGAACCAACATCGCCTTCTAAAAGTCTGTTCATCGGTCTTGGTTTTTCGAGGTCTTTTAGAATCTGCCAGGCTGATTTTTTTTGGGCATTAGTTAATTTGAAAGGTAAGCTTTTAACAAAATTCTTAATTAACTGGGGATGAAAAGGGATTGGAATTGCTCTTTCTTTTGAGATTTTTAATTTCTCTCTTAAAACAAAAAGAGAAATAAAAAAAAGCTCCTCAAAAGAAAATCTTTTCTGAGCCTTTTTGGCTAAGGTTAAGGAATCTGGGAAATGAATCTGCCAGATAGCTCTTTGGATTGGCAAAATTCGAGAATCTCTAATTACTTTTCCTGGTAGGGGTTCGCGAATTTTCTTTTTAAACTCAACCAAAAGGGGTCTTAGAATAAATCTTAACCATCTTGAAGACAATCCTTCAGTTTCGGGATAAACAGGGACAATTCTTCCGGTATGAATTAGACTTGTAGTTTGACTGATTTTCTCATGAGCTGGATTTGATAGATAAAGTCCTTTGTCTCCGAGAGTTATTTTTCCAGCTAAACATAAATTATCTCCTGATTTTAAAACTTTTATTAAATAAGGTTGGTTAAACCAGATTACCTTTATTGCTCCTGATTTGTCTTTGACTATTGCCTGGGTTAAAATCATTCTTTTTTTCCAGGTTCTGATGTTTTCAATTTCTAGAATTTTTACCTTAATACAACAGGTTTCATTAAGTTTTACTTGAGATATCGGAATTATATTTGAAAAATCCTCATAGCGATGAGGAAAATGATAGAGAAGATCCCTGATTGTCTTTATTCCCAATTTCTTCAACCTCTTTTGGTAGCTGAGACCTACTCGAGGCAGACTCTCAATTGGAGTAGAAAGATTCATAAGAATTGTGATGCCCTCGAGAGGAGTCGAACCTCTATTTGAAGCTCCGCAAGCTCCTGTTTTATCCATTAAACTACGAGGGCAAGCTTTTTAAATTTAACATAAATTTTTCTTTACTTCAAGTTGACTTAATTAATTTTATCCATTAAAATTAAAAGAGGAGGAGTACTCAAATGGTTACGAGAACAGTTTGCTAAACTGTAACCGTCTAAACAGCGGTTTGTGGGTTCGAGTCCCACCTCCTCCGCCTGAGGTGGGCTGTGCCGAATTTGGTCAAGGCACCAGTCTTGAAAACTGGGGTCCCGAAAGGGACGTGCAGGTTCGAGTCCTGCGCCCACCGCAATTTTTTAAAAACCGGCGAAGCCGGTTTTTTATTCCTAATTCTGGATTCATAATTCTTAATTTTAATTATTCTCTTGCTACTACTACCCCCTGGATTTCTTTAGCTCCTGATTTTTTTAAAACTCGAGCAGCCTCTTCCATAGTCGCCCCACTTGTATAAATATCATCAACTAATAAAATTCTCTTCTCAAAAATCTTATTTTGGTTCTGGCAAGAAAATGTTTCTTTAACATTTTCTTTTCTTTCCCTTTCTGAAAGTTTGACCTGAGGTAAAGTTTCTTTTATTTTTATCAAGCAATTTAAAACTAAAGGAATCTCTAAAATTTTTGAAAGTTCTTTACTAATCTCAGTTGTCTGGTTAAATCCTCGCCATCTTAACCTCTTTTCATTTAGAGGAATAGGGATTAAAATAAAGTTGGAGAAATTTGGTTTGTTGTTAAGTAATTGAAAATGAGTTATTATTAAAGAAGCTAAAGGTTTTGCCAGCTCTTTTATAAAAGGATTATATTTAAATTTCTGGATTAATTCTTTTATCAATGGATTTTGGTAGGAGAGAGCAAAATAGAGAGTACTGAGAATTTTTGGTTGACATTCAGGACACTTCTCTCCTTCTAGTAATCTTTTTGGCTTCTTGCAAAGGCAATATTGATATTGAGAAATTTCCAGGATAGATTGACAATCTTCACAAAGATAGCTTCCCCCCCGGCCGCAACTAAAACAAGATCTAGGGAAAAGGATATCTAATAAAAATTTTTTAATTTTTTCCATCATATTTACAGTTCTTTCCAAATTGAGTTATAATTAACTTAGAGATTGTTTTTTAGTCTAAAGGTGTTATTATAAAAGATGGTCCGATTTCCTTTTAAAATAGGTCTTAAGAGTTGCCTAGGGATAGATATTGGGACTTCCGGGATAAAAATTGTTCAATTATCACTCCAAAGAGAAAGAATAAAATTAGAAAAATATGGTGAGGCAACTGCTCGAATTTTTTATGAGAAACCTTTCAGAACTTTTGAGAAAAGTACCCTTTTACTATCTAATCAAGATATCGCTCGGGCAATTTTAGCTATTTGTAAAGAGGCAAAAATTTCTGAAAGGAAAGCCATTTTTGCAATCCCTGATTTTTCAAGTTTTTTTACCAGTTTTAATCTACCGGCAATGACCAGAGAAGAGGTTTCTCAGGCAGTCAGATTTGAAGCTCGTCATCATATTCCCTTACCCTTAGCTGAAGTGAGTTTAGATTGGTCAATAATTGAAGGAGAATTAAGTGATCGAAAAAAAGTTCCTCTAAAGATCCTATTGGCGGCTGTACCTAACAATGTTATTAATCAATATCGCCAAATAGTTGTTTTGTCAAATCTTGAACTTAAGGCTTTAGAAGCTGAAGTATTTGGGCTATTAAGATCTTTGATTGGAGATGATAAGAGAGTGATTATCTTGTTAGATATTGGAGCTCAAAGCACAAGCTGCAATATTATTGATCAGGGAATTTTAAAAGTCAGTCATAGTTTTGATGTAGCTGGAAATGAATTAACTCAAGTTTTAGCCAAGGCATTAAATGTTGATTATTTAACAGCGGAAAATTTAAAAAAAATTCATGGCCTAAAATTTTTGGTTTCCGGTGTACCTCCTATTGAAAAGAATCAAGAGATTCCCTTAATGACCAAGAAGGTTGGAGAGATTTTAAGACCTTTAATTGACCTAATTTTAACTGAAACAAAAAAGACTTCCCGAAGTTTTTATCAAACTAAAGGGAAAAAAGTTCAAAAAGTGATTATTGCCGGCGGTTCGGCCTTACTCCCTGGTCTTAAAGAATATTTTTTCAAATCCCTTAAACAAGAAGTAGAGATTGCCAATCCTTTTTCTGACATTTTATATTCTCCAATTCTTGAAGAGACTTTGAAAAAAATGGGACCCTCTTATGCCATAGCCGTAGGTATGGCCCTGAGGGGACTCGAATAAAATGGCAATAGAAATTATTCCAAAAAAAGTAGTTGGACCTTCCCCTTGGCAAAATACCTTGCTTTATTTTTTCATTTCTTTACTTTTGGTTTCCATTTTGGGTTACTTTGCCTTAGATTATTTTGTCAAAGAAGCTGATCGGACTCTTCTGGAGTTGAAAGAGGAGTTAATTGAAGCAAGATCTCCTCAACAAGTTGCCTTGGAAAAAGAAATTTCGGATTATCGAGAAAAAATCGAAGATTTCTCTTCTTTACTTGCTAGCCACCAAAAGAGTTCAAATTTTTTTGATTTCCTTGAGGAAATTACCCATCCTAAGGTTTTCTTTTCTGAGCTAAATTTGGATACTAAAGGAAATCGAGTTAGACTTTATGGTCAGGCTGATAGTTTTCAGACCCTGGGCCAACAATTGCTGATTTTTCAAAACTCTGAATTTATTCGGAATTTAAGTTTACCAGAAATTAGAATTAGAGAAGAGGGAAAAATCGGATTCATTTTTGATTTTTCTCTTAATCAAGAATTGTTTCAATAAATTATGTCTCGATTAACTTTAATTATTATTTGTTTTTTCCTCATTTTATTAATAGGCCTTTTCTTAATCTGGCCAAAATATCAAAACTTGGGAGCTCTTAAACTTGAAATTGAAGGAAAGGAAATTGAATTACAATACTTGGAAGAATATTTTCAAAGGCTCGATCAGCTTTCCCAAGAGCTTAAAAAATATGAGGCTCAACTTTCAAAGATTGATTTTGCCCTTCCCTCTGATTCTTCTTTAACTTTGCTTTCTTTAATAAATTTCCTTCAAAAAGCGAGCTCCCAAAATGGTTTAGTTTTTAAAGAATTGGGATCGTTTTCAATAATCTTACCGAAACCACCAGCCGAAGCTTCTGGTCTTCAGGAATCTCAACTTTCTTCTAAAATCAAAGAGATCTATCTTGGCTTTGAAGTTGCTGGTTCTTATTCTGCTTTGAAAAATTTCCTTAATACCTTGGAAAAAAGTGCCAAACTTATCGAAGTAGAAGAGGTTTCTTTTTCTTTTGAAGAGGAGGAGATTTTTTCTTTTATTTTTAAAATAAAAACTCATTCTTATTAAAGATCTATGGCTGTTACTTTTATTGAATCAAGAAAAAGGCAGAAATATCTAATTTTTATCTTAGTTGTGGTGATTTTTGGAATTGCTTTCCTAATCTGGAATTATTTTTCAGCAAAACCAAAGCTTCCCTTCTTTAAACCTCTGCCGCCACCTGAAATAAAAATAAATTTTGAAATATTAAAAAGTCCAACTTTGGACGAACTTCAGTTATTTGAAGAGATTTTACCCTTTGAAGAGGAAATTGGTCGAGAAAATCCCTTTACTCCCTATTAGGTCTTGAGAAAAATCTTCATCTAATATCTATTACCTAATATCTAAATTTAGATTATGACGTTAGTTCGCCAATTGATTCAAAAAAAGATCTTAAATAAAGAAAAAGCCACTTCTCTAGAATTTGAAATTAAAAGCTCGGGAAGAAAAGAGGAAGAGGTGATTTTAGAGAAAAAAATAGTTTCTGAAAGTTTTTTATTTAAGTTAAAGAGCGAAAATCTTAAAATACCTTTGAAAGAAGTTCTTCCTGAAGATGTAATTTTCAAGGTTTTGGAGCGCATTCCTGAGGAATCAGCCAAGTATTACAAGATGATACCAATCCGTCAAAGAGACGATCTGTTGGAAGTCGGAATGGTCTATCCAGAGGATTTAAAAGCTCAAGAAGCTCTCAAATTCTTAACTCGTCAGGAAAAATTGTCTTATGAAGTCTTTTTGATTACCCCTACTACTTTTAATAATCTCTTGAAGAAATACCGAACTTTGAAAAAAGAAGTCACTAAGGCTTTAGAGGAGTTAGAAGAAGAAATAAAGGTAGAGAAAGTTAAAGCTAGGCCTTTGGCTCCTGCTGAATTCGAAAGATTGGTTGAAGAGGCTCCAATTTCTAAAGTAGTGGCCGTGATGTTGAGGCACGCAGTAGAAGGAGATGCTTCTGATATTCATATCGAACCAACCAGAGATAAATTAAAAGTTCGATTCCGGTTAGATGGAGTTTTACATTCTTCTCTCCTCTTACCTATTAGAATCCATCAAGCTGTGGTAGCCAGAGTTAAAATTCTATCTAATCTTAAGATTGATGAAATGAGAGTGCCTCAAGACGGTAGATTTTCGACTAGAATAGATGGTCAAGACATTGATTTCCGGGTTTCCACTTTTCCGACTACCGAAGGAGAAAAAGTGGCAATCAGAGTTTTAGACCCTTCAAAAGGAATGTTGAGCTTGGAAGAATTGGGGATGGTTGGTAGAAATCTCGAGGTGATAAAGGAAGCGATAAAAAAACCCTATGGGATGATTTTAGCTACTGGTCCCACCGGGACAGGGAAAACCACTACCTTGTACGCTATTTTAAAAATTTTAAATCAGGAAGGAGTAAATATTGTTGCTTTAGAAGATCCGGTTGAATATTATATTGGAGGGATTAATCAGTCCCAGATGAGACCGGATATCGGTTATACTTTTGCCACCGGTTTGCGGCATGTTGTCAGACAGGATCCTGATATCATTATGGTTGGAGAGATTCGAGATGAGGAAACAGCTTCCTTAGCTACCCATGCTGCCTTAACTGGCCATGTTGTTTTATCTACCTTGCATACTACCAATGCCTTAGGAACAATCCCTCGACTTATTGATTTAGGAATTCAACCTTATTTAATTCCCCCCACTATAAGTATCTCTTTAGCCCAGAGATTGGTTAGGAGATTGTGTCCAGAATGTAAAAAGAAAGTCAAACCAAAATTAAAAATCAGAGATTTAATTTTGAAAGAAACTGAAGCTCTTTCTCTAACAGCTAAAAAAGATCTTAAGATCTCGAAAAGCTTCTCAATTTTTGAGCCTAAGGGTTGTAAAAAATGTCGTTTTGAAGGTTATTCTGGTCGAATTGGGCTTTTTGAAGTTTTAGTAATGACCGATGAACTTTCTGAGCTAATCTTGAAGGAACCTTCAGAAGTTAAGATTGCTGAGGAGGCCGAAAACCAGGGAATGATTACAATGAAACAAGACGGTATTTTAAAAGTTTTAGATGGCATCACTTCAATTGAAGAAGTTTTGAGAGTGGCTGAGGAGAAATAAAATTATATGAGGTCAATTTTATTGGTTGAGGACGATCCTTTTATCATTGATATTTATACTACTAAATTGAAAGAGGCCGGATTTTTTATTGAGATAGCCGAAGATGGTGAAGAGGCCTTGAAAAAAATAAGAGAAAAAAAACCCGACCTTTTAGTTTTAGATATTGTTCTGCCTAACATTGATGGATGGGAACTTCTTAAGAGAGTTAGAACCGAATTAGGTTGCGAAGATTTAAAAGTAGTTGTTTTTTCCAATCTCAGCCAAAAGGCAGACGTTGAAAAAAGTTTGGAATTTGGAGTAATAAAATATTTCATTAAAGCGGATTTTACTCCAAGTGAAGTGGTTGAAGAAATAAAGAAAATACTAAAATAATTTTAATTATGGACTATTCTTCTCAACTTAGAGAATTATTGAATTTTACCATCCAAGAGAAAGCCTCTGATTTACATATTTCAGTTGGTCATCCTCCAGTTTTAAGGATAAGTGGTCGACTTATCCCCTTAATTAAATTCAAAAAAATTACTTCCGGAGACTCTCAGGGGTTAGCTTTTGAATTAATGACAGAGGAACAAAGAGAAAGATTTCTTCAGAAAAAAGAAATCGATTTTTCTTATAATTTTGAAGGAAGGGCAAGATTTAGAATCAATATTTTTTTTGCAAGTGGAAATATTTCCTCTGCTCTTCGTCTCATTCCAGCCAAAATTCCAACCATTGAAGAATTGAATCTTCCTCCAATTTTGCATCAATTTACCAAGCCTTCTCAGGGATTTGTTTTAGTTACTGGTCCCTCATCTCATGGAAAATCAACGACTCTAGCGGCTCTACTTGATGAGGTAAATCATACCAGAAACGATCATATAATCACTATTGAGGATCCAATTGAATATGTTTTTGAGGACGATCGTTGTATTATTGACCAAAGGGAAGTTTATCAAGATACAATCTCTTTTGCCCAAGCCCTAAGATCAACTTTCCGCCAAGACCCTGACGTAATTATGGTGGGAGAAATGAGAGATTTAGAAACCATGGCCACCGCTATTTCTGCTGCTGAAACCGGGCACTTGGTCTTCGCTACTTTACACACCAATTCAGCCTCCCAGAGTATCCATCGAATTGTTGATTCTTTTCCTCCTTTACAGCAAAGTCAAGTTAGAGCCCAATTATCAGGCTCTCTTTTAGGAGTAATTTCCCAGAGATTAATTCCTAGAATTAAAGGAGGCTTGATCCCTACTTGTGAAATAATGATTAATACCTCGGCTGTGGCTAATTTAATTCGGGAAAACAAAATTCATGAATTACCCTTGGTTATTGAAACCTCAGCTGAAATCGGAATGGCTTCTTTAAATCGGTCTTTAGCCAATCTGGTTAGAGCAAAAGAAATTTCTTTAGAAAACGCCTTACTTTATTCTCTTAATCCAGTTGAACTAAAAAAACTTCTTAGATATTAAAATAAAATGAGATTTAATTATCAGGCCAGAACTAAAGCCGGTTCGCTTCAAAGCGGAACAGTTGAATCCTCTTCCCGAGAGGCAGCTTTAACTCTTTTGGAAAAATATGGACTTTATGTCACTTCTTTAGAAAGGGCAGAAGTAATGCCAGTTTTTTTTAGAAAAATAAAGCTTTTCCAGAGAATCTCTAGTGGGGAGATAGTCAGTTTTTCAAGGCAATTGGCCATTATGTTTAAATCGAGAATTCCAATAGTGGAGATTTTTTATACTCTAGCCAAACAGACTAAAAATCCAAGTTTTAAAGAAAAAATTATTAAAATTGCTGAAGATGTAGAAGGGGGAGGTCCTCTTTCTTCTACCCTAGCTAAGCATCCGAGAATTTTTAGTCAATTCTATATCAGTATGGTCAAATCTGGCGAAGTTTCTGGAGAACTTTCAGAAGTTTTAGATTATTTAGCTGACCATTTGGAAAGGGAAAGGGATTTCCGTTCAAAAATGATTGGCGCAATGATTTATCCCGTCTTAGTTTTAATAGTTGTCTTAGTCGTAATTGTGGCAATGACCCTTTTTGTTATTCCCAAATTAGGTGACATGATAAAAGAAATGGAGATGGAGACTCCTTTTATAACTGATCTTGTTTTAGGTTTTTCTGATCTTTTAAGAAAATGGGGAATATTTTTTATTGTTGGTGTTTTTATCTTAATGTTTGCCTTTTCCCGGTTCTTCAAGACCAAGCAGGGGAAAATAATTTTTGATAAATTTTCTTTGAAATTCCCTATAATTGGCGGTTTTTTACAAAAGCTTTATCTTACTCGTTTTGCCGAAAATTTGTCAACCTTAATTTCAGGAGGCTTGCCAATTGCCCGGGCTTTAGAAATCACCGCTGACATAGTTGGAAACGATGTTTACAAAAGCATCATTTTAACAGCTCGAGACGGGGTGAGAAGAGGAGAAACAATATCTTCTATTTTAGAAAAGTATCCTGAAGATGTCCCTCCTTTATTTACCCAGATGACCTTAGTTGGAGAGAGGGCTGGTCAAATAAGTCCAGCCCTAATGAATATCGTTGGTTTTTATCGAAAGGACGTTGAAAGAACTCTTGATAACTTTGTCAGTTTTCTTGAGCCACTTTTACTTATATTTTTAGGAGTAGTAGTTGCCGGATTAGTAGCCAGTGTTTTAATGCCAATCTATCAGGTTGCCTTAGGAGGAATATAGAAGTTTTCCACAGTTCGACTTATAAAGATTTGTTATAATAAAAATTGAGCCCTTCTAATGGAACTGAATAAAAAATCAAAAGGTCGAAAATCAAAAATTTCAAAAATTAATGACTAATAATTAAAATGGAAATTATGGTTAAGAAAAAAGGTTTTACCTTAATCGAGCTTCTAGTGGTAATTGCCATCATTGGAATTTTAGCTTCGATTGTTTTGGTCTCTTTAGGTGGAGCAAGGGCAAAAGCGAGAGATGCCAGGATTACAGGAGCTATGTCTCAGATTCGAACCAAGGCTGAATTGGTTAATGCAGCAGAAAATGCTTACACTCTTTTGGCCTGTGGTTATGATACTGAAATGACATCCCTTTGTAATGACATCGATAAACAGTGTCCTAGTGGAACATCAGGATGTGGAGCAGATGATGCAGACGGAGGAACTGAGGATGTAACAATTCAAGCGAGTGCTGATAAATACTGTGCCCATACCCCGCTGAATGTTCAATACGGTGGAGCTAACGATTACTATTGTGCAGATAGCACAGGAAGAGCCGGTAATACTACTACTGCACCCGGTGTCGCACCTTATTGCATTGCCCCAACTTACGTCTGTCCTGCTGTAAGATAGTTAATAATTGAAAAGCTTCTATTTGGTTTGATAATCCAAATGTGTTAGGGACTCTGAAATTAAAGAGTATCAGAGTTATTTGATTTGAAATAATGTTATTTTTCCTTAAGAAATCTAGAGGTTTTATTTTATTTAAAGATCAAAAATTTTCGGATGGTTTTACTTTGGTTGAACTCTTGGTAGTTATTGCTATTATCGGACTTTTAGCTTCGGTTGCTTCAGTTATTGCAATGGAGGCTCGAAAGCGAGGTAGAGATACAGGTATTCAGGCTAGTTTAGCCCAAGCAAGATTCGAAGCCGCCTTGATCCATAATAGCGATAAGTCTTATGTTGCTCTCTGTGATGCTAGTGATACTCTTAATGATGCTAATGATAATCTCCGTATAATCGAGGATGGAGTTAGAAAATATGCCGGTGTTGACCCGATTTGTTATGCTGCTAAAGATACTTATTGTGTTCAGTCTCCGTTAAATATAGGTGGTTATTATTGTTTAGACTCAACTGGATTTGCCGGGAAAATAACTGATTCCACTTATTGTCCAGCAAATACTCGTTGCCCCTGATAAAAAGGTCAAATCTATTTTTTGTGGCGTAATAAAAAAATTTAATAAGATTGAGATAAATCCCGATGGATTTTTAAATTTGCTCCGGGCTTCGGCCGGGCAGATTTTTTTGTATTTCGATTTACTAACAGATTAGCTATAATAAAAAAATGGAGTTGGTTTCCTTTTTCTCTCTTTTTATTTTCCTTTTTGGATTAGCAGTAGGTAGTTTTTTAAATTCAATAATTCACCGCTTACATACCGGCGAAAGTTTTCTATTTACTCATTCCTATTGTCCTCATTGTAAGCACAAATTAAGCTGGCAAGATTTAATTCCTATTTTGAGTTTTCTAATTTTAAAAGGAAAATGCCGATATTGTAAAAAAAAGGTGTCCTTGCAATATCCCTTGGTTGAGTCAGCAACTGGAATTTTATTTATTTTAACTACCCATTACACACTACTTACTATAAGCTACGAAAGTTTACTGTTTACTGTTTACTGTTTACTGTTAAGTTGTTTCTTAATAATAATTTTCGTTTACGATTTAAAACACTATATTATTCCGGATAAAATAATTTATCCTGCAATAGGCATTGCCTTTATCTATAATATTCTTTATTCATACTTCATAATTCATAATTCCTATTTCCTTGTAAATAGTTTATTAGCAGCCTTTACTGGAGGCCTCTCTTTTCTTTTTATTTTTCTCCTTTCGGGTGGCAAATGGATGGGTTTTGGTGATGTTAAGTTAGTTTTCTTTATGGGTCTTTTTTTGAGTTTTCCAGATATTTTGGTTGCTCTGTTTTTAGCCTTTTTAGTTGGTGCTATAATAGGGATAGGGTTGATTTCGGCTGGTAAAAAAACTCTTAAGAGTGAAGTTCCTTTTGGCCCTTTTCTGGTGACAGGAGCCTTTATCGCTTTCTGTTTCGGAAATCAAATAGTAAATTGGTATTTAAAAATTTTAAGATGAAACAATTTAGCAATAAAAAGGGTTTTACCTTGGTTGAAATTGTGGTCGTCTTTTTTATTATAATTTTGTTGTCGGCGATAATTCTTACTAATTATCAGGCAGGAGGACAACAATTTGCTCTTCAAAGATCAGCCAATAAATTATCCCAGGATATAAGAAGAGCTCAAGAAATGGCAATGTCAGTAAAAGAAGTTGGACCTTCCGGAGCAAAGATCGTGCCAGAAGGGGGATATGGTATTTATTTTAAGACAAGTCCGCAAAAGATCATTATTTTTAATGACTGCAATAATAATCAACAATATACTCCAGGAAATGTTTGTGGTACCCCACCTGATAAATTTCCTGAAAAAATTGAAGATATAAACTTAGAATCCGGTGTCCGGATAGAAAATCTTTCTCCTTCGACTCCTCTACACATTACTTTTAAACCCCCAGATCCTACTATCTCTATCTCTGACGGAGATCAAGCTATAATAACTCTCACCTTAGAAGCCGATCCATCAAAAACTAAAACAATAAAAGTAAATAAAGTCGGCCTGGTTGAGATAGAGTAAAAAAAGCTAACATCTAATTGTTAATAGATCAATTAACAATCAATAATCAACAATGAATAATAAGAGTTTTACTTTATTGGAGGCAATCATAGCAATTTTTATAATTACAGTTGGAGTTGTTGGAGTCTTAGGTTTGGTTTCCCAGACAATTGGTTCTGTTATTGTTTCATCACAAAAACTAATTGCTGCCTATTTAGCTCAGGAAGGAATTGAAATTGTTAGAAATATCAGAGATACAAATTGGTTGGAGGGAGCGCCGAGTTGGGATGAAGGTTTAGGAGAAGATGATTGGGAAGGAGATTATACAATGACTCAGAATTTGAATTTCTGTCTTTTTGCTTGTGGATATGATGATCTCAGTTTTCTTAAAATTGATGCTAATGGCTTTTATAGTTATTCTGCCGGAAATGATACAAAATTTAAAAGGAAAATTACCATCGCTGATAAAGAAGATTTGAGTGACCCCCCCGACGGTGTCTATGATAAAATGACCGTTACAGTTGAAGTTTTTTGGCGAGAAAAAGGGAAAACCTACAACGTCTCTGCCCAGGAAAATTTATATAATTGGCGATAATAACAATGAAACAGTTTAACAATTTAACAAAAGAATCTAAAGGTTTAACCTTAATTGAAATGCTGGTGGCGGTGACTATATTTGCTACGGTCGTAGGAGCCATTTCTGGACTTTTTATTTCCGGTATTCGCTCTCAAGGGAGGGTTTTAGCCACTCAAGAGATTCTGGACCAAACAAGCTATGTCATGGAGTACATGAGTAGAGCTTTAAGAATGGCAAAGAAAGATTTAAATGGCGACTGTATTTCAGCTAAGTTAAATTATGAAAAAACTGGTTCAGGAACAGGCGGAATAAAATTTGAAAGTTATAGCGGCCCATGCCAAGAATTCTTCCGAGAATGGGACGCGATGGAGGGAGTTCATCGTCTAAAAGAAGCAAAAGCGGGGATTGAAAACTATTTAACTTCTCCTGATTTAGATGTGGTCTCCTTTAATATTGGACCCGACGCCAGTTGGGACCAAAATGATAATGACCAGCCACGAGTAACTATTTCTTTAGAAATGGAAAGTGGAAGGCCTGTAACAACAGGACCACCACCAAGAATCCAAATTCAAACCTCAATTTCTCAAAGAAACCTAGACGTCCAGTATTAATATGAAAATTGAAAAGCCAGAGTTCAAAATTCAAAATTCTAAGAAAGGTGTTTCTATTTATCTTGCCGTAATGATTATGTTTATTTTGTTAGCTATTGGTTTAGGAATGAGTGTGATTATAGTTTCACAAATAAAAATGATAAGAGAAATGGGACATTCAGTAATTGCCTTTTATGCCGCCGATACCGGGATTGAGAAAGTTTTGTATAAAGATGAAGAGTGTCGCAGATCTGCTCCGAATTGTGATTTGTTAATTTGTGAAGCAGACTGCAGTAGACTTTCTGATCAAACCTTTCCAGAAGAAGCTATAGGTGGGGCAAGTTATATAGTAACAGTTTCTAATAATGCTACTTCTTTTGAATCAGTAGGGATTTATAAAGAAACTAAAAGGGCAATTGAAACCACAAGATAAATAATCCAAAAATAAAAAAATCCCTGATCAGGGATTTTTTTATTTGTTTTAAGATTCTTTTTTACTCTCTAATTATTTTCCCTACCATCTCTAAAGCTTTTAATATTATCATTGCTTTTGCCAGCCCCCTTTCTTTTTTTGGTGGAAAATGAAATCTTTTAACTAAAATTTTATCTCTTAATATTACTCCAATATCTACCTGACCTACTTTCTTCTCTGGAAATCTCAGGTCAGGTCTTGAAATTATTCCGGTAATTCCAATTCCAATATCGGAGCCTTTAATTTTTTTTACTGCTTTTTGGGCTAAAGCTTCAGCTATTTGAGTACTATAAACTGAATATTTTTTAATTAATTTTCTTGGGATTCCCAAAGCTATTTTTTCTTGCTTAGAATAAGGAACAAAACCTCCTTTTATAATTTCTGAAGCGCCTGGGATATTTGTGATTGAATTTATCAAGCCCCCCCCCGTGCAAGATTCCATTGTAGCCAAAAACAATTTTTTCCTTTTTAAAGTGATTACTAAATTTTTAGCTAAAAATTTAATTTTTTTCTCAAGAATTCTCTTTTTAAATTTTTCTTTTCTTAAGTCAATTTCTTCAAAATTTTCTTTCATGATTTTAAAATGTAGGGTAAATTTCTTTTCCCTTTTGCCTTTTGATACTTTCTTAAAATCAAATCAATTTTTGATTTTTTTATTCTAAATTTCTTTTCAATTTCTTTTTTTGAAATTTTTAAATCCTCAATAGCAGATAAAACCGTGTCAATTTCCAAATAAAAGGCTCCGATTTCTCCTTCATCTGTCTGACCTTTCCATAGTTCAGGAGAAGGAGCTCTTTTGAGAATTTCATCTGTAATTTCTCTAAAGAAATTGGCTATTTGATAAACTTGGATTTTATAAAGATTATTTATCGGTTCAACTCCTGAAACTCTATCTCCACCGATTGTAAAATATCCCAACCTTTCTTCACTTTTATCTTCACTCCCAATAACAATAGCACGCTTGACAGCTGATAAATCAAATAAAATCCCCATTCTTTCTCTTGCCATTAAATTTCCTTTTCTGATTTTTATGTTCCCACCTTTAAATTTTTTTAGAATTTTCCAGCTTAGATCAACCTGTTTATTTATTGGAATAGTAATTAAATTTTCTTTTGGCAATTTTAAATTTCTTGCCAATTTTTCAGCTAAAATTAGGCTTTCTTTTGAAGAAATTCCCAAGTAAGGCATTCTTAAAAAATAGACATTTTTTGGACCTAAAGCCTTAACTGCCAAAGTGGCAGCCAAGGCAGAGTCAATTCCTCCTGATACTCCAATCACTGCTTTTTTGAAATGATATTTTTTAAAATAATTTCTTATCTCTTTAATTTTTTTCCCTGTAATCTCTCTGATTTTTTTCTGGGTAAATCTTAAATGAGGAGGAATTTTTTCAAAATCAATGTAAGAAGCTCCTCTTGCTTCGTTCAAAAATCTCTCCTTCTTTAGAAAATAGGTTTTTCTTGGCATATTTGGAGTAGTATATAATTTTTTTTCTTTAATATACTTTAGCACCTTTTCTGGCACCAAAGAAGTTAAATTTTTACCCTTCCTTATTCTTTCTCGAATTTTAGTAGCTGAAATCGGTATGTTTAAATTTACTTTTATTATCTTTTTAAAAGCTTTTTTTGATTTTTCTTTAAATTTTTTAGGAAGCTTTTTTAAATTAAATTGGTGCCAAGATCTAGTAAAAACAATAAATTGAGCTAAATCTAAAATTTTTAAATCTCCTTTCCACTTCCCTTCAATAATTTCTCTTAAGGAATCTTCTCCAATTAACCAAAAAATTTGGCAGTTTCTCAACTTTTTTCTAAAAAATTTGAGTGTTTCAATAGTGAAACATTTTTTCTTTTTTCTTATCTCATAATCTGAAACTTCAAAATAAGGCCTTCTTTCAATTAAAAGCTTAGTCATCAAAAATCTATCTTTAGCTGAAGGCATTTTTTCTTTCTTCAAAGGAGGAACACCCGAAGGTAAAAAAATAATTTTTTCTAAATTAAGTTTCTTAAGGGCAGTTTCGGCTAAGATTAAATGGCCAAAATGGGGAGGATTGAGAGCTCCTCCTAATATCCCGATTTTTGAAATTTTTCTTTCCATTCTTTTATTATATAATAATTTATAGATATGGCTAAGAAATTATCGAAAACTGAGGCCAGAAAGAGGATAGAAAAATTGAGAAAGGAGATTCAGCATCACGATTATTTATATTATGTTCTTAATAAACCTGAAATTTCAGATGCGGCTTACGATTCATTGAAGAGAGAATTAATCGAATTAGAAGAACAATTCCCTGAGTTTATTACCCCCGATTCCCCCACCCAAAGAGTTGGGGGAGCCCCTTTGGAGAAGTTTGAAAAAGTAAAACATAGAATTCCAATGCTTACTCTACAGGATGCCATGGATGAAAAAGAATTACTTGATTGGCAGGGAAGGATTAAAAAATTGATGACTCCATCTGAAATTGAAAAATTAGATTATTTTGCTGAATTGAAAATGGACGGATTAGCTACTTCTTTAATTTACAAAAATGGAATGTTGTTTAGGGCAGCGACCAGGGGTGATGGCTTTACCGGAGAAGATATCACCCAAAATGTCAGAACAATAAAATGTATTCCCTTAAAATTGAGATTAGAAGAATTACCAAAAAAATATAAAATTCCAAAAGAGATTGAGATTCGTGGTGAAATTTATATGTCAAAAAAGGCCTTTTTGGAATTAAATAAGGAGCAAAAGAAAAAGGGACAAGGAACTTTTGCCAATCCTCGAAATGCTGCTGCTGGCTCAGCTAGGCAATTGAATCCCGAGGTTACAGCTGTTAGAAAATTAGGTTTTTCCGGCTATCAATTGGTAACAAATCTTGGTCAAAAAACTCATCAGGAATCCCATCAATTAATCAGACTTTTAGGAATTCCCGAGAACCCTTTTAACAGATATTGTAGAAATTTAGGAGAGGTGATAAAACTCCACCAAAGAATTTCGAAAGAAAGAGATAAATTACCCTATGAGATTGATGGGATTGTTATCGATGTTAATAATGATAATTTATATAAAAAATTAGGAATAGTTGGGAGAACTCCTCGAGGCGGAATAGCTTATAAATTCCCAGGGATAGAGGCTACGACTAAAGTTAAAGAAATCATCGTTCAAGTAGGAAGAACCGGAAAATTAACCCCGGTAGCTATTTTAAAACCAATCAAGCTGGGAGGAGTAACTATTTCCAGGGCTACTTTACATAATGCCGATGAAATTGAAAGATTAGGAGTAAAAATTGGAGACACGGTAATTATTCAACGGGCTGGAGATGTCATTCCCGAAGTGATTAGAGTTTTACCTTCTCTAAGAACTGGAAAAGAAAAAAGATTTAGAATGCCCCCAAAATGTCCATTTTGTGGAACAAAGATTATCAGAGAACCAGGAGAGGTTGATTATTATTGTCAAAATAAAAAATGCTTTGCTGCTATTAAAAGGTACTTTTACCATTTTGTTTCAAAGAAAGCCTTTGATATTGAACATTTGGGACCAAAAATTATAGATCAACTTTTAGACGAAGGTTTAATAAAAAGTCCTGCTGATATATTCTTATTAGAAAAGGGAGACTTAATCCCTTTGGAAAGATTTGCTGAAAAATCTGCAAAAAATTTGATTGTAGCTATTCAGTCAAGAAAGGAAATTACTTTAGCAAAATTCATTTATGCTTTGGGAATTAGAAATGTTGGAGAAGAAACCTCTCAAGATGTAGCAGAATATTTTGGAAGTTTAGAAGGCCTAAAGAATGCTTCTTTAGAAGATTTGCAAGAGATTGCAGATATTGGCCCGGTGGTAGCTAAATCAATAAATCTGTGGTTTCGCCAGAAAAGAAATCTTAAATTTTTAGGAAAATTAGAGAAATCGGGAGTAAAAATTATTACTCAGAAAAAAACAAAATTCCAGCCCTTCAAAGGTAAAACTTTTATTTTAACTGGTGCTTTAGAAACAATGACCAGAGATGAGGCTAAGGCAAAAATTAGATTGTTAGGAGGAAAAATTTCTGAATTAGTTTCAAGAAGAACCGATTTTGTTATAGTGGGCAAGGAACCCGGCTCAAAATATGAAATTGCTAAAAAGCTTGGCATAAAAATTGTCAAAGAAAAAGAATTTTTAGAAATGCTCAAATAAACTTGTTTAAACTTACACTCAAAAATCGCTTAAAATTGAATTTTTAACTTAGAGCATGACCCTTCTTACCCATCTTAAAAGATTAGATTGGATTTTAATTATTACTGTATTTTTGTTAGTTGTGATTGGTCTTTTCTCTATTTATAGTTCTTCTTTAGCTAAGAGAGATTTTTTGAACTTGAAAAAACAAATTATTTTTTTGATAATTTCATTTTTTTTGATGATATTTTTTAGTTTTTTTGATTGGCGGATCTTTCGAGAAAATCCCTATTTAATTTTATTTCTTTATTTTTTTTGTTTGGCCAGTTTAATTGGTCTATTTTTTTTCGCTCCAGAGATTAAAGGGGCGAAGGGCTGGTATAAATTAGGCCCTGTTTCAATTGATCCAATCGAATTTACCAAAATTATTTTAATAATTTTATTAGCTAAATATTTTTCAATGAGGCATGTCGAGATGTATCGAATAGGCCACATTTTGATTTCCGGATTTTATATGATAATTCCAGCTATCTTGATTTTCTTTCAGCCGGATTTAGGATCAGTTCTAATCTTAGTTATCTTATGGGTTGGAATTTTAATTATTTCTGGAATAAAAATTCGCCATTTTTTGATTCTCAGTCTTTTTTCTCTTTTAATTCTAATTTTAATTTGGTCTTTTTTCCTCAAGGATTATCAAAGACAAAGGATCATCAGCTTTTTCCAGCCGAGAATTGAGCCTTTAGGAACTAGCTGGAGCGGAATTCAGGCAAAAATTGCCATAGGAGCAGGTTCGATCTTTGGGCAAGGTATTGGTAAAGGTTCCCAAGTTCAACTGGGTTTTCTACCCGAACCTCAGACCGATTTTATTTTTTCAGCCATTGCTGAAGAAATGGGAATGCTTGGGATTGGATCTGCGTTTTTTTTATTTTCTTTTTTAGTTTGGCGAATTTTGAAAATTGCAATGTCTTCTCAATCTAATTTTTCTCGTCTTTTCGCCTCGGGTTTAGCTATTCTTTTAGTTTCTCAAATTTTCATTCATATTGGCATGAATCTTGGAATTCTACCAATCATCGGTATTCCTTTACCCCTAATAAGCTATGGGGGAAGTAGCTTGATTAGTAATTTTATCAGTTTGGGTATCTTGCAGAGTTTTAAGACTTATTAAAACCTACTTGATTTAAAATTATAAATCGTTATAATTTAATTAATTCTTAATTTTTTGATGGTTCGGCTTTGCTCACGATTAATCCTGAGCCTGCCGAACGGATTGATTTTTAATATGAAGATTTCATTCAAAACTCGATCTATTAAAATAGCCAATCTTTGCCAAAAAATTAGCAAGATCATAATTTACTCTTTAACATTTCTATTGCCAATCTTTTTTTTACCTTTGACCTTAGATGTTCTTGATTTTAATAAACAAATATTGCTAATTATTTTGGTTTCTCTTGCTCTTTTGTTTTGGCTAGTAAAGATTTTAATCTCAGATAAAGTTGAGTTTAATTTTAGTTTTCTGAACGTCCCGGTTTTAATTTTTTTCCTAATCTACGGCTTTTCGACAATTTTTTCTCAATGGTCCTACGGGAGTTTTTGGGGTTGGCCGCTCAATATTAGTCAAGGTTTTTTAACCTTACTTTATTTTCTGGTTTTCTATGTTTTGATTGCAAATATTTTTACTAAAAAAAGAGATATCTTCCGGCTTCTCTTTCTTTTTGTTATCTCCGGAGCTTTAGTGGCTTTATTCTCAATCTTCCAAATTTTTGGTAAATTCCTTCTGCCTTGGAATTTTGCTAAACTTACTTCTTTTAATACTATCGGAACCCTGAATTCCCTTTCAATATTTATAGCTTTTCTTTTACCTTTAGCGATTTCCCTAACCTTTTTAGCTGAAAGACTAATTAAGCGAATATTAATAATTTCTCTCTTTATTTTCTTATTTTTGCTTATTTTGGTTAATTTTTGGACAGCCTGGATAGTTTTAATTTCAGGTACTTTAATTCTTTTTATTTTTGGTATTTTCAATCTTAGAGAAACCGGGCAGATTGATTTAATCTGGCTGCCAATGCTCCTTTTAATTATTAGCCTTTTCTTTTTAGTCTTTAGAATTTCTTTAGTTCAAATTCCAATTGAAATCTCACCAACTCAGAGAACAGAATTGGGTATTGCCAAAAGTGTTTTGTCTAAAAATTTCTTTCTGGGAACAGGTCCTACGACCTTTATTTTTAGTTATTTAAAATTTAAGCCAATTGAGATAAACCAGACAGTTTTTTGGAACATTAGATTTACCAGTGGGGCGTCGGAAGTCCTTGATAAATTAATAACCACTGGAGTTTTAGGGATTTCTGCTCTATTTTTTATTTTTGGAGTATTTTTTTGGTTAGGCTTGAGATATTTAAAGGGAAAAACCGCTTTTTCGAAAGGGGACAAAGATTCACTACTTCCTTTAGGAGTTTTTTCCAGTTTCTTCGGTTTGGTTTTTAGCCAATTTCTTTATTCAGCCAATCTTACTTGGCTATTTTTCTTTTGGTTGTTATTGGGAGTTTTTATTGCCCTTTTTCCTAAAATAAAAAGCCGGGTTTTTAAATCTCTTCCTTTAGTTCTGGTAGGTCTTTGTGTGTTAATTTTTCTCTTAGGAATAGGACTTTCTTTTGTTGGGTTTGGGCATCATCTTGCTGAGATGAAATATCTTCAGGGGTTGAAAGCTTGGGAGCAGGGTCAGAGTGGACAAGCAATTGATTATTTAAAAAAGGCAATTGATTTAAATCCTGGTTTAGATAGTTATTGGCGAGATCTCTCTCAGCTTTATTTAGTTAGACTAAATGAGATTTTACCCAAAGAAGATTTACCACCAGAGGCGATTGGAAATTTAATCAATAACCTTTTAGATTCTTCAAGAAAGGCGACTGAGCTTTCTCCAAAAAATGTGAGTAATTGGAATGTCAGGGCATTTATCTATCAAAATTTGGCTGGTCTAGTTAAAGGAGCCGAAGATTGGGCTATTACTAATTATCAAAAAGCTGCAGACCTTGAGCCCAAAAATCCCTATATTTTTACTGAGATTGGCAAAATTTATCTTAGTAAAGCAGATATTTCTGCCCAATTGGAAAATGAGGAGGAAATGACTAAAAATTTAGCTCAGGCCCAAGAGAATTTTCAAAAAGCTCTGGAATTAAAATCAGATTACGCCCCTGCCCATTTCCAAATCGCCATGATCTATGTTAGAGAGGGTAAAACAAGAGAGGCGATTGAGAAGTTAGAAGCAACAAAATTAGTTACTCCCTTTAATGACATCGGTTTGGCTTTCCAGCTTGGACTTTTATATTACAATGATAATCAGTCGAACAAAGCTTTGACCGAGTTTGAACGAGCAGTTAGTATTGATGAGAATTATTCCAATGCTCGTTATTTCTTAGGATTAATTCATGACCGGCAAGGAAACCAAGATAAAGCCATTGAGCAATTTGAAAGAATTGAAGAATTAAATCCTGATAATCTGGCAGTGAAGAGGGTTTTAGCCAATTTAAGAGAGGGTTTACCGGCCCTAGAAGGAATTCAACCCCCAGAGCTACCAATTGAAGAAAGACCATCGGAGATAGAAAAATAAAAAGTTTAAAGTGGGGGCTTGACCCCCCACCTATTTTGCCGTTTAATCTACTGGCGGCACACTAAACGAATAGTTTGTCCTCCTAGGGGAGGACTGGGCTATTCGCCCACCGTGTGCCGCCTAAGTTAAACACACTTTTTCGTCGTATTTCTATAAAAAGATGAGTTGAGAAACAAAATAGGTGGGAGGGTTGACAAATCTTTAATTAGGAGTAAAATTAAAAATATCCAATTAAATTTTTTCTCATTTTTTTTAATTTTAATTTGCCCTAAGAATAAAATAGAGGGTGATTTTAAATTTAATTCCTGAAAATGAAGTTTAAAGATTTTTCAAAATCAAAAATTTCCCTACCCTTACCTTATTTACTCTCGATTCAAAGAGAAAGCTGGCAGAGATTTTGGGAAAGAGATTTAAAAGAACTCTTTTCAGAAATATCGCCCATTCAAGATTATACCGGAAAGGAGTTAGAACTCTGGTTTTTAGACTATAAATTGGATGAGCCCAAATATAAAACTACCTTGGAAGCTAAGGAGAATAATGATTCTTATGAAGCAGCCTTGCGGGCTAGAGTAAGATTAGTCAATCTCAAAACAAAAGAAATTAAAGAACAAGAAGTCTTTTTAACCGATTTCCCCTTAATGACCAAGAGAGGAACTTTTATTGTTAACGGGATAGAAAGAGTAGTTATTTCTCAGCTTATTCGTTCCCCCGGCGCCTTTTTTACTTCTCAGATAATTAGAGGTGAAACTCATTTTGGAGCAAAAATTATTCCTAATCGGGGAGCTTGGCTTGAATTTGGAACTGAAGCCTCCGGTTTTATTGGAGTTAAGATTGACCGAAAGAGAAAAGTAGCAGCTACTACTTTATTGAGAGCTTTCGGAATTGATCAAGATGAAAAAATTCTAGAGATCTTCCAAGATATTGATAACAATCCAGAAATTAACTATATTTCAGAGACAATAAAAAGAGACCCTACTAAAAATCAAGCCGAAGCCTTAATTGAAGTCTATCAGCATCTAAGACCAGGAGATTTAACAACCGCTGAGACAGCTAGAGAGTTGATTGAAAACATGTTTTTTAATTTTGAAAGATATGATTTGTCAAAAGTAGGGAGATGGCGAATGTGGCAGAGACTACCGGAATTGAAAAAATCCAAAATCCAAAAGGGGCCCACGAAAGTGGGAGGGCGGTCGGGACGCGAGGCCTTCCCGCGGAACGGGAGGCCCCGTCCTTGGGTGGGTTGGAGTCCAAAATCCAAAACTAAAAAGCCAAAGCTAGAAGAAGGAATCACCAGGTCAGATAGGGTTTTGCATCCCGAAGATATTGTGGCTGTTTTGAGAGAGATTATTAGATTAAATAATGACCCCGGGGGAAAACCCGATCAGATTGATCATTTGGGCAATCGGCGAGTAAGAACTTTAAATGAACTTTTACAAAACCGATTAAGGGTAGGTTTAATGAGAATGGCCAGGATTATCAAAGACCGAATGGCTACTTTAGATATTTCCATCTTAACCCCGGTTCAATTGATTAATTCCCGACCATTTATAGCGATAGTTAGGGAATTCTTTACCTCTTCTCAGCTTGCTCAGTTTATGGACAATGAGAATCCTCTTGCTGAATTAGAGCATAAAAGAAGACTATCAGCTACCGGACCAGGTGGTTTAACTCGAGAAAGAGCTGGGTTTGAGGTTAGAGATGTTCAACCATCCCATTATGGAAGGATTTGCCCTATCCAAACTCCTGAAGGACCAAATGTTGGGTTAATTAATCATTTAGCTGGTTTTGCCCGAGTTAATCCTTATGGTTTTATTGAAACTCCTTATTTCAAGGTGAAAAATGGAAGGGTTACTTCAGAAATTTGTTATCTTAATGCCTATGAAGAAGAAAAGTATAATATTGCCCATGGAGGAGTACCAATCGATGAGAAAGGCAAAATTACCTCCAAAAAGGTTGAAGCTAGAGTAAAGGGTGAACCAGGAATAGTTGGTAGAGAAAAAGTTGATTTTTTCGACATCTCTCCTGCCCAATCAATTTCTATCGCTACTTCTTGCATTCCTTTTTTACAAAATGATGATGCCAACCGAGCCTTAATGGGATCAAATATGCAAAGACAAGCTGTTCCTCTTCTCAGACCAGGGGTTCCCCTAGTTATTACTGGAGCAGAAGAGAAGGTAGCTAGAGATTCTGGCCAGGAGATAATTGCCGAGGAAGAAGGGGTTGTTACCGAAGTCGATGCTAATCATATTAAAATTAGGGGTAAAAAGGGAGAAAAGAAATATCCTCTGCAAACTTTTATTCAGACCAATCAATTCACTTGTTTTCATCAAAGCCCCTTAGTTAAAAAAGGGAAGGTTGTTAAAAAAGGAGACATTTTAACTGATGGTGGAGGAATTTCTCAAGAACATTTAGCTTTAGGCCGAAATATTTTGGTTGCTTTTATGTCCTGGCGTGGAGGAACTTTTGAAGATGCAATTTTGATTTCTGAAAGATTGGTTAGAGATGATGCTTATACTTCAATTCATATTGAGGATTTTAGTTGTGATGTTCGAGAAACCAAATTGGGACCGGAGATTACAACCTGTGATATTCCTAACGTTTCAGAAGAAAAATTGAGGAATTTAGATGAAGAAGGTTTAGTCAGAATTGGGGCTGAAGTTGGCCCAAATGATATCTTGGTTGGGAAGATTTCTCCAAAAGGAGAAGTTGATTTAACTGCTGAGGAAAGATTATTGAGAGCTATTTTTGGAGAGAAAGCTAGAGAAGTTAAAGATACCTCTTTATTAATGGAGCATGGTAAACAGGGGAGGGTAATTAATGTGAAGATTTTTTCTAGAGAATCGGGTCATAGACTTGACCCCGGAGTGATAAAAAGAATTGATGTTAAAGTAGCGGAGATTAGAAAAACTCAAGCCGGTGATAAATTAGCTGGTCGCCATGGGAATAAGGGAGTGATTTCTAAGGTTTTACCAATTGAAGATATGCCATTTTTAGAAGATGGAACTCCAGTCGATATTATTTTAAATCCTCTAAGCATTGCCTCGCGAATGAATATTGGTCAAGTTCTGGAAGCTCATTTAGGAAAAGCGGCCAAAAAATTGGGCTACATTGCTATTTCTCCGGCCTTAGCTGGAGTGACTGAGGAAGAGATTAAAGAAGAGCTTAGGAAGGCTGGATTACCAGAAGATGGAAAAGTCGCTCTTTATGATGGCCGAACCGGCCTACCTTTTTCCAAAAAAATTACTGTTGGCTATGTTTATATGATGAAATTAATTCATATGGTTACCGATAAAATCCACGCCAGATCAATTGGACCTTATTCTCTAATTACTCAACAGCCCTTAGGAGGAAAGGCCCAATTTGGAGGTCAAAGATTCGGAGAAATGGAAGTTTGGGCTTTAGAAGGACATGGAGCAGCCCATAGTTTACAGGAAATGTTAACTATTAAATCCGATGATGTCCAAGGTCGGGCAGCTGCTTATCAGGCCATCTTAAAAGGAGAGCCAATCAGAAATCCTAATGTTCCCGCGTCTTTAAATTTACTAATCAATGAATTAAAGGCTCTTGGGCTAAATGTTGAAATAAAAGAAAACCCCAAAGAACAAGAATCCTGAATTATGAATTAGGAATCAAGAATAAAAAATAAGAAATAAAAATTCATAATTCATACTTCATAATTCGTAATTCTGATATTATGAGAGTAGCTGATCTTAAATCAATAAAAATTCGCTTAGCCTCACCAGAAGAAATTTTATCTTGGTCTCATGGCGAGATTACTAAACCTGAAACCATCAATTATCGAACTCAAAGAGCAGAAAAGGACGGTCTTTTTTGTGAAAGAATTTTCGGGCCAACTAAAGATTATCAATGCTATTGCGGTAAATATAAAAGAATTCGTTATAAAGGGATAACTTGCGATCGCTGTGGGGTAGAAGTGACAAAATCTTCGGTCAGACGAGAGAGGATGGGTCATATCAAATTGGCCTCACCGGTTTCTCATATTTGGTTCTTAAGAGGAGTACCGTCGCGAATGGGAATAATCTTAAATGTTTCTTTACCCAAATTGGAAAGGGTAATTTATTTTGCTGCTTACATTATCACAGAAGTTATAGAGGAGGCTAAGAAAAGAGTTTTAAAAGAGATTGAGAAAGAATACAGGTCAAAGGTAAAAACTCAAAAAGCTTCCCCAGCCCCACCCGCCACCCATCAAAGGAAAAAAACATCTAAGGCAAAAACAAAAAGTAAAAATAAAATAAAACCCCAAGACCTGAAAGTAGCCAGAGATAAAGCTAAAGAGGAAGTGTTAGCTTTGAAACCTTTGAAAATTCTTTCTGAGGTGGAATATCACAATCTTTCTTTTAAATATGGAGAGGTTTTTACAGCGGGAACAGGAGCAGAAACTCTAAGGAAAATTTTTGAGAAGATAGATTTTAAAAAAGAAATTACCAAATTAAAAAAAGAAATTGAAAAAGCCTCACCGGTGAGTCGAAGAAAAATTTTAAGGAGATTGAAACTCTTCCAGTCGATGTCTAACGCAAAACTGAGACCAGAGTGGATGTTTCTGAATGTTTTGCCGATTTTACCCCCAGATTTAAGACCAATGGTTCAGTTAGATGGTGGTCGTTATGCTTCCTCTGATTTAAATGATCTTTATAGAAGAGTAATTAATCGGAACAACCGTTTGAAATATCTTTTAGAAATTGCAGCTCCTGAAGTTATTGTTAGAAATGAGAAAAGAATGTTGCAGGAAGCAGTTGATGCTCTGATCGATAATGGAATGAGAAAGGGAGTAATTACCAGGGCGACCACTGGAGGAAGAAGGCTTTTGAAATCTTTAGCTGATATGTTGAAAGGAAAACAAGGGAGATTCAGGCAAAATCTTTTAGGTAAAAGAGTTGATTATTCGGGCAGATCGGTGATTGTCGTTGGACCAAAATTAAGACTTCATCAGTGTGGTCTTCCTAAAAAGATGGCCTTGGAATTATTTAAACCTTTTGTTATTAAAAGAATTTTAGATAAAGAATTGGCTTACAATGTAAGGGCAGCTTCGAGGTTGATTGAGCAGGAAACCGAGGAAGTTTGGGCAATCTTAGAAGAAGTGGTTAAAGATAAATTGGTTTTATTAAATCGGGCTCCAACCTTACATCGATTAGGAATCCAGGCTTTCCAACTAATATTAATTGAGGGAGAAGCAATTCAAGTCCATCCTTTAGTTTGTAAAGCCTTTAATGCCGATTTTGATGGGGATCAAATGGCTATCCATTTACCTTTATCAACTGAGGCCCAAAAAGAGGCTAAAGAAATAATGTTATCTACCTTAAATCTTTTGAAACCAGCCACTGGTATTCCAATTGTAACTCCTACTCAAGATATTATCCTTGGCTGCTATTTTTTAACCAAAATTAAAGAGAAAGCTAAAGGGGAAGGGAAGATCTTTGGAAATTTCCAAGAGACCGTTTTAGCTTATGAGTTTGGAGAGGTAGACTTAAAAGCCGGAATCAAGGTTAAAATAAAGAATTCGGAATTTTTAGAGACTTCGGTTGGGCGAATTATTTTTAATGAGACTTTACCCGCAGGCTTCCGGTTTATTAATGAAGTGATAAATTCAAAGAAATTAGAAAAAGTGATAAGTGAAATTATTGAAAATTACGGAATAGAAAGATCGGTTGCTACCCTGGATAAAATTAAAGATTTGGGATTTGAATATGCCACTATTTCAGGTTTATCCTGGGGAATGGATGATTTAGATATTCCTAAAGAAAAAGAAGAATTAATTAAAGGGGCAGAAACAGAAATAGAGATGATCGAAGAACACTTCAAAAAAGGGTTACTGACTGAGGAAGAAAAATATCTAAAGACAATTGAAATTTGGCAAAAAATAAAATCAAAAATTGAAAAAATTGTTCCGAAGACATTACCATCTGAGAGTTCAGCATTTTCAATTGTTGATTCCGGAGCGAAAGGCTCCTGGATCCAACCTGTGCAGATGTGTGGAATGAAGGGTTTAGTGATTAATCCAATGGGACAGATTATTGAACTTCCAATCAAAAGTTCTTATAAAGAAGGATTTAATGTTTTGGAATATTTCATTTCTACCCATGGAGCAAGAAAAGGAACAGTTGATACGGCTCTACGTACCTCTACTGCTGGCTACTTAACCAGAAGACTTATTGATGTCGCCCATGAGGCAGTAATAACTGAGGAAGATTGTCATGACGAGAAAGGGATTGAAATATCCAGAGGGGATGCTGAAGAAATTGGCCAGAATTTTATCTTCAAGATTTTAGGGAGAGTAGTTATAGAAGATGTCAGAAATCCCGCCAGAGGCGAGGCTCGCCAAGGGCGGCAAAAAGCAAAAAGCAAAATTATCAAAAAAGGAGAAATAATTGATTGGAAAGCGGCTGAGGAAATAATTAAAGCTGGGGTTGAAAAAGTTCGAGTTCGTTCTCCCTTAACTTGTAAGTCAACCAGAGGAATTTGCCAGAAATGCTATGGCTGGGATTTAGGCTCAAATCAATTAGTTAAATTAGGGGAAGCGATGGGGATTGTTGCTGCCCAGGCGATTGGCGAGCCGGGAACTCAATTAACGATGAGAACTTTTCATACCGGTGGCGTGGCTGGAGGAGAAGATATAACATTTGGATTACCGAGGGTTGAGGAAATTTTCGAAGCCAGAACATTAACTGAGAAAGGAGCAATTTCTCAAGCTGATGGAAAAGTGACTGAAATAACAAAAGAAAGGGTGATTAAAGTGAAACCTAAAAAGGGAAATCCTCGGCCAAAGAAAAAAGAGATTTTAGAATACAAAATTTCTCCCCGAATGGCTATTTGGGTTAAACCGGGCCAAGAGGTTAAGAAAGGTCAACAGCTCTCAGAAGGAAGATTGGATCTGAAGGAGCTATTTAAGCTTAGAGATAAAGAAGAAACCCAGAGATATATTATTAAAGAAATTCAGAGAATCTATGTTTCCCAGGGAGCAATTATTCATGATAAGCATCTTGAGGTAATTGTTCGCCAAATGTTTTCCCGGCTAAGAATCCAAGAAGCAGGTGACAGCAATTTTGTTCCCGGCCAAATTATTGAAAGATCAAGATTTTTAGAAGGAAATAAAGTTTTAAGAAAGGAAAAGAAAAAGCAGGCTAAAGGAACGCCCATTTTGCTCGGAATGTCCCGAGTGGCTTTAACCGCGGATTCATTTTTATCAGCTGCTTCTTTTCAGGAGACTACTCGAGTTCTAATTAAAGCTGCTATCGAGGGGAAAGAAGATAGACTTGAAGGTTTAAAGGAAAATGTGATTATTGGAAAGTTGATTCCAGCCGGTACCGGTTTTCAAAAATAGAAAAAATAATAGTATAATCAAGGATAGATGGCTCAGAACCGAAAAAAAATAAAGAAAATTAATAAAACTCTTAGTAGGTCTTTAAAGATAAAGAGATTGATTTTTGGGACTTTATTATTTTTAATCTCAATAGTCATTATTTTGAGTTTCTTCGATTTAGCCGGAGTTGGTGGCAGGATTTGTTTCAAAACCCTCACTTTTTTATTTGGAAATACAGTTTTTTTAATCCCCTTATTTTTTGTGATTTTAGGCTGGGTACTTTTGAAGTCTGAATATCAAAAATTTTTCAAATCATTGATTTTGACAATTTTGCTTTTACTTTTTGGAATTTCTGGAATTTTCGGAGCTTTGAATTCAACAAAACAGGGAGGATGGTTAGGTTATATTTTAAGTTGGCCTTTTTTAAGATTTTTTGGAATTTTGGTGACTCAAATAATATTTGGGGCCATGATTTTGACAGCTTTCTTAATTTTTTTGCAACTTTTTCAAAGACCTTCTTCCATTTCACCAATTTCAGAAACCAAGAAACCTTTGATCACCAGGATATTTAGGAAAATAAAGGAACCGAAATTGAAAATGAAGGAGATTACACCTGCTCCAAAACTTGAAATTAAAGAACCTTTAGAACTAAAAACCAAACCTATTTTAGAAAAAGAAGCCCCTCCTTTTTCTTATCAGCCCCCACCTCTTGATTTACTCGAAGCTGATAAAGAAGTCCCTCATTCTGGCGACGTTCGAACTAATTCAGCTATTATTAAAAAAACTTTAGAAAATTTTGATATCAAGGTAGAGATGTCCGGAATCAATATCGGTTCCACCGTTACCCAATATACTTTAAAGCCAGCCGAGGGAATAAAGCTATCAAAAATCACTGCTCTTTCTAATAATCTGGCCTTAGCCTTAGCTTCTCATCCAATTCGAATCGAGGCTCCTATTCCAGGGAAATCTTTAGTAGGAATAGAAGTTCCAAATAAAGTCAGGGCTAAGGTAAGATTAAGGAATTTAATTGAACATCCAACTTTTCAGCAATCAGTATCGAATCTCACGCTTGTTTTAGGAAGAGATGTTTCTGGCTTTCCGGTTTTTGCCGACCTTGCTAAAATGCCCCATCTTTTAGTTGCCGGCTCAACCGGGACGGGTAAAACTATCTTTTTAAACAGTCTAATTTTAAGCCTTCTTTATCGAAACTCTCCCAGAATTTTAAAATTTATTTTGGTTGATCCTAAAAGAGTTGAATTTCCAGTTTATAATGACCTTCCTCATCTTTTATCTCCAGTTATTTTGGATGTTAATAGGACGATTAGTGTTTTGAAATGGTTAACTAAGGAAATGGAGAGAAGATTTGAAATTTTAGCTGGGGCCAGGGTTAGAGATATTAGAAGCTTCAATGAGATGGCTTTTAAAACTAAAACTGAGCCCTTGCCATATATTATCTTGATTATTGATGAGTTAGCTGATTTAATGGCTGCTAAAGGAAGGGAGATTGAGTCAGGTATTGTTAGATTAGCTCAACTGGCCAGGGCCGTTGGTATTCATCTGGTAGTTGCCACCCAAAGACCATCGGTCGAGGTAATTACTGGTTTAATTAAAGCCAATATTACCTCTCGGGTTACTTGTCAGGTGGCTTCCCAAATTGATTCAAGAACAGTTTTAGATATGGCCGGAGCAGAAAAACTCTTAGGTTTAGGGGATATGCTTTTTGTTTCAGCTGAAATTTTAAAGCCAAAGAGAATCCAAGGAGCCTATGTTTCCGAAAAAGAAGTAAAAAAGATAGTTAAGTGGATAAGGTCAAAAATCCAAATAGAAACAATCGAAGATAAATTAGCTGAAGATTTAGAAAAGGATTTGACTTTCCAACCTAAGGAAGAATTAGGATTTCTAAAAATCGAGGAAGATCCCTTATATGAAGAGGCAAAAAAAGTAGTAATTGAGGCCAGGAAGGCTTCAGCTTCCCTTCTGCAGAGGAAATTAAGAATTGGTTACGCCAGGGCGGCAAGACTTATAGATGTATTAGAGGAGAGGGGGATAGTTGGGCCTCTAAATGGAGCTAAGCCAAGAGATGTTTATATTTCAAGCGATAGCGAAGAAATATCCTGAAAGGTATTTCAGTAAACAGTGAACAATAAAACAATGTTTAAACCCCCACTTTTAACAGTGTTTTGACTTAATTTTTAAAGGGTTATATCATAAAGTTAATATGGCAAGACAGAAGAAAGAAAAAAAACTTGAAAAAAAGGATTTAGAAGGGGCAATAACCGAAATTAAACAGCGCTTCGGTGAAGGGTCAATCATGAAATTAAAAGAAACCCGGCCAGTTGATGTTGATGTAATTCCTACTGGTTCAATTTCTTTAAATCTGGCTTTAGGAGTAGAAGGAATACCTCGGGGTAGAGTGATTGAAGTTTTCGGACCAGAGGGAGGAGGAAAAACAACTTTGGCGCTTCATATTTTAGCTGAGGTTCAAAAAAGAGGAGGGGTGGCAGCTTTTGTTGATGCCGAGCATGCTTTAGATCCTGATTGGGCAAAAAGAATTGGAGTAAACGTCGATGATCTTTTAATTTCTCAACCCGATTCTGGAGAACAGGCATTAGAGATCGTTGAGACTTTAGTTAGATCGGGCCAAATTGATGCTATAGTGATCGATTCAGTTGCTGCTTTGACCCCCCAAGCTGAAATTGAAGGCGAGATGGGAGAATTTCAGATTGGCCTTCAGGCTCGTTTGATGTCGCAATGTTTACGAAAATTGTCGGGAATTGTTTCTAAAACTAAGACCTCGGTTATCTTTTTGAATCAGACCAGGATGAAAATTGGTATTCGCTTTGGAAATCCTGAGACCACTCCTGGGGGTTTAGCTTTAAAATTTTATTCCTCGGTGAGAATTGCTTTAAGAAGAATTGCTCAGATAAAACACGGGGAGGAAATTATCGGCAGTCGAATAAAGGCTAAAATTGTCAAAAATAAAGTAGCCGCTCCTTTTAAAACAGCTGAATTTGATATTTATTATAACGAAGGAATTTCTTATCTGGCCGACATTTTAAATACTGGAATTAAGTTAGAAGTTATTAAGAAAGCCGGAAGCTGGTTGAAATATGAGAATATAAAATTAGGACAGGGCTTTGAGGCTAGTAAAAAATTCTTGAAAGAGAATCCAAAAATACTAAAGAAAGTAAAAGAAGCGATTGTAAACCAAGTTTAAGAATCACGAATCACGAATTATGAATTATGAATAGAATAAAAACGGTAATTCAAAAACTGCCCCCAAGGGCAGTTTTTTATTCTTGATTCCTAATTCCTTATTCTATTTACTAGTATAAGATAACAATCCTAAAGACCTCGCCCTCTTAATCGCTTTGGCCAATTTCCTCTGATGCTTAGAACAAATCCCGGTTCTTTTTCTTGCCCTAATTTTTCCTAATCCAGAAATGAATTTTCGTAAAAGTTCAGTATCTTTGAAATCAATTTCTTTTATTCCTTTTTTACAAAAATAACAATCCATAATCAGTATTTAGTATTTCGTATTAAGTATAAAGTATAAGAAAGAAAACCTCTGAGCTCGAACCTCAGATACTTTATACAGAATACTTGATACTTTAAAATGGAATTTTGGAGATGTCTATCTCTTCTTCTCCTTCTTCAATAATGGGGATTTCTTCTTTCTTTGAAGGTTTCTGGCCAGTTACTCCTTCGCCAGGAATAATTTTCCCAGCCGCTTTCGGCCCTAATTGCATTCTTTCGGCAACAACTTCACTTCGAAATCTTTTATTTCCTGAAGAATCTTGCCATGATCTGGTTTGAATCCTTCCTTCGATTAAAACAAGAGACCCCTTAGCCAAAAATTGGTTGGCAATTTCAGCTAACCTTTGCCACAAAACTATATTATGATATTCAGTTTTTTCTTGCCTTTGTCCAGTCTTTTGGTCAGTCCAGATCCGATTAGTGGCCAAGCGGAAACTACAGACACTCTGCCCGCTGGGAGTGGATCTCATTTCAGGACTAGCCACTAAGCGACCAACTAAAATTACTTTATTTAAATACATACTTTATAGTATTAGATTTCGCCTAAAATTTCTTCGAGTTTTTCTCCAATCTTTTCTAATTCTACTTTTCGTTCCTTTTTTAACTTTTTAACTTTTACTTCAGGCGTGATTTTTGGAATCTCATTTTTTTTAGGCACTCTCTGTACTAAAATCAGGTAACGGAGAATTGAGGATTCCTGTTTTAATTTCTTCTCCAAATTTCCCAGTTTTTCAGGTTCAAAATGAAAATCTAAGGTAGCTAAGTAGCCCCTCTCTCTTTCTTTAATCGGATATTCCAATTTTTTTTCAATTGGATTTTTAGATTTTTCCAATCTCCCCCCATCTTCTTTGACAAAGGAATTTATTTTTTCCTGAAAAATTTTTAGTTCCTCTTCTGAAAGATCAGGAGAAAGTAGGTAGGTGAGCTCGTAGAATTTCATAAAAACGATACTAACACGCAAATGATTATCAGCGTCGGGTCTATATCTTAAATTCTATTACCTCTCCGTCCTGGACAACATAATCTCTTCCAACTGTTCTGATCCATCCTTTTTTTTGGGCGCTGGTCCAAGACTCAGCTTCAATCAATTTCCGCCAATTAATTACTTCTGCCCGAATAAATTTTTTTTCAAAGTCAGAATGGACTTTTCCTCCAGCTCCTGGAGCGCTTATCCCTCTTTTAATTGTCCAGGCTCGACTTTCTTTCCCAGTGATGGTGAAAAAGGTAATTAAATCTAAGGTATTATAGCAAGCCAAAATTAGTTGGTCAAGAGAAGATTTAAGATTTAACTCTTTTATTTCCTTAGCTGAAAGTTCGGAGATTTCCTCTTCTAATTTAAGATTAAGTATTAGATATTGAGAACCGACCTTTAATTTTAATTCCCCGCCAATTTCTAATTCCTCGGGTTTGTTGATATTAAATAGATAAATTATTGGTTTTTGGCTAAGGAATTGAAGCTCTCTAATTAATAGGTGTTCAGTTTCTGAGAGAGAAAGGTCAAGAACTCTTTTCCCACTCGAGAGACTTTCTTTAATTTTTTTTAAAAGATTTAATTTCTTAATCTTCTCTTTATCTCTTAATTTTTTCTCTTTTTCTGATTTGATTAATATTTTCTCAACTGTCTCCAGATCTTTCATCAAAAGCTCGATTTCAATGATTTCTAGGTCTCTTTTGGGATTGACATCCTTTTCTAAATGTTCAACTTTCTCGTTTTCAAAAGCCCGAATTACTTCAACTATAGCATCACAATTTCTAATCTGGGCTAAGAATCGGTTTCCTAACCCTTCACCTTTGTGGGCTCCCTTAACTAAACCGGCAATATCAACAAACTCAATTGTCGTGGGAGTAATTTTTTCAGGTTTAATAACTTTGGTAATTTTTTCCAATCTTTCATCAGGAACGAAAACTCTACCGATATTAGGATTGATAGTGGTAAATGGATAACTAGCAATCTCAACACTCTTTTTAGTTATGGCTTTAAATAAAGTTGATTTACCTACATTAGGTAAACCAACAATTCCTACTGAAAAGCTCATAAACTTATGTTATAATAAATCTGCATGAAAATCAACCCAAATATTTTCAGAGCTTATGATATTCGAGGGATTTATCCTGATGATTTGAACGAAATTGTGGTCTCTCAGATCGTTAAGGCTTTTTGTGTTTTTTACCCCAAAGCGCAAAAAATAGTTCTTTCTCGTGATCCTCGGTTGAGTTCTCCCTCTCTGTATAGGGCAGCGATTAATGCTTTAATTGCGGCTGGCAGAGAAGTAATTGATATTGGTGTAAGTTCTGACCCTCTATTTTATTTCTCAATTTTCCATTATCATTTCGATGGAGGAATAATGATTTCTGGCTCTCACAATCCGAAAGAATACAATGGTCTCACCCTCCATATTAGAAAACCTGATAGAGAAATTTCAGAAGATGTCATTGGAAAGGATTTAGAAAAGATAAAGAAAATGGTTACAAAAGGAGAAAAAATTGATCTACCAGAGGCTTTTGGGCAGCGGGGGAAAATAACCATTCTTGATCCCGCCAGAGATTACATAAATTTCGTAACCGCTCGGATTGAATTGAAACGGCCTTTAAAAATTATTATTGATTCAGGTAATGGTGCTTGCGGATTTTTACCAGAAAAAGTTTTTAAAAAACTCGGTTGCCAGGTAGAAACCCTTTATGGAGACTTTGATGGTAATTTTCCCCATCACCTACCTGATCCTTATCAGGAAAAAAACCTTTTAGATATACAGAAGAGGGTTTTGGAAAAGAAAGCTGATTTAGGTCTCGCCTTCGACGCTGATGGTGATAGAGTCGCTCCAATTGATAATCAGGGGCGCAGGATATCTGGTGATTTTTGTCTTTTAATGTTAGCTCGCCAGATTCTCCAAAAGAAGAGAGGGCCAGTTGTTCACTGCATGAGAGTATCCAAAGCTTTCTTAGATGAGATGGAGAAAGAGGGGATAAAGACTTATTTTTCTGTTTCTCATCACAATGCGGTGATTGAAAAAATTATTGAAAAGGGAGCTGTTTTTGGAGGTGAGATTACTTATCATTTTTTATTTCCGCTCGATTATTATCTTTGCGATGAGGCTATCTTTTCTTCTTTAAAATTAGCTGAAGTTGCTTCTAAAGTTAAGGATTTGGCTAACCACGTTGATAGTTTACCCCGTTACTACGCTAGCCCAGAGGTATTTATTGATTCAACTGATGGAGAAAAGTTTAAAATCATTGAAAATTTAGAGAAATATCTCAGAGAAAGAAATTTCGATTTCATTGATGTTGATGGAGCCCGAATTAATTTCTCCGGTGGTTGGGCTTTGGCCCGAGCCTCAAATACGGAGCCCAAGATTAAATGCCGTTTTGAAGGGGAGACTAAAGAAGATTTAATTAGAATTGAGAAAAAGGCTTTGGAAATTTTTAAAAAAGTGGAGATGCCAGTAACAGAAAAGACCTATTTGGAGTTAGGCCTTAAAGAGTAGTTAATGAGTTTTCGCCTTAATTAAATAAGGCCCATTTTTTTTCTGACATCCTGCATCGTTGATTGGGCAATTATTCTTGCTTTTCGTGCTCCTTTGTGCAAAATTTCTTTAATATAGACTTCTCTTGATAGAAGTTCTTTTCTTTTTCTCCGGAAAGGTTCCAGAGAGTTTATTAAAAGCTTTATCAAGGATTTTTTAAATTTTTCATATCCTTGGTCTTTAAAATCTCTCTCTAATTCTTTGATAGATTTCTCACTAAAAAGAGAATAAATAGTTAAGAGATTGGAAATTCCCGGTTTTTTGATAAGATTATATTTTATTTTTCTCCCTGGATCAGTGACAGCAGCCATTATTTTTTTTCTGATTTCAGTGGGTTTGGCAAATAATTCAATGCATCCTTTAGGGTCATCAGTTTTTGACATTTTTTTTCTTGGGTTTTGTAAGGACATGATTTTTGCTCCCATTTTTGGAAGTAGAACCCTTGGCATCTTAAAGGTTTTGCCGAATCTTTGGTTAAAGTGCCTAGCAAGAGTTCTTGATAACTCAACATGTTGTTGTTGGTCTTTTCCAACTGGTACGATGTCTGTCTGGTAGATCAAAATATCAGCTGCCATTAAAACCGGATAATCCAAAAGTCCAGCATTTATATTTTTCTTAAACTGTTTTGATTTTTCTTTATATTGAGTCATTCTAGTTAGCTCACCAACCGGAGCTATTGTATTTAAGAGCCAAGTGAGTTCAGTGTGTTCTTTAATCTGAGATTGAACAAAAAAAATACATTTTTCGGGGTCTAAACCAGCTACTAAATAAACAATGGCTAATTTCATAATATTTTTTTCCAGCTCTTTTGGGCTATAAGGAGTAGTTATGGCATGCAAATCCACAATACAAAAAATACACTCATTATTTTCTTGGAGCGGAATCCAATTCTTTATAGCTCCCAAATAATTCCCGATATGAATTTCGCCAGTTGGCCGAATGCCACTAAATATCCTCATACTTCTATTAGCACCGGAAGAATGATTGGACGTCGTTGAGTTTTAGTATATAAGAATTGGCCGATTTTATTTCTTATTTCATCTTTGACATAAGTCCAATTAACTGCTCCTCCTGAGCCCGCAGTTCTATTTACAATACTGATTACTTTTTTCCTTGTATTTTTTAGTAATTCTTTTGATTCTCTAAGATAAACAAACCCTCTTGATATTATATCAGGCGAACCTTTAACTTTACCAGTCTGGCGATCTATTACTGCCACAATAACAAACATCCCATCTCGAGCCAGCATCTGGCGGTCTCTTAAAACCACTGCGCCAACGTCGCCAATACCTAAACCGTCAACCATGACATAACTTGAAGAAACCCTTGTTTTCTCAATAAAAATTTTTTTCTGAGTTAGGTTAATAACTTGACCATTCTCAGCCACTACCACATTTTTTTTAGGCACCCCTAAATCCTTAGCCAGTTCTCCATGGGAAACTAACATTGAATATTGGCCATGGATCGGTAAAAAGAATTTGGGTTTCATAATTTTTATCATTTCTTTTAGCTCCTCTTTCTGAGCATGACCACCGGCGTGAATATCCATCATTTTGTAGTGGAAAACCCTTGCCTTTTGTCTTAAAATGTCATCTTTCAAAATTTGGACCGTTCTCTCATTTCCAGGAATAACCGAGGAGGAAAGCACAACGGTGTCTCCTTCTTTAAAACGAATAAAGGGATGTTCTCTATTTGTAATTCTCATTAAGATAGCTGATCCCTCCCCTTGGGCACCGGTACAGAGAATAGTTATTTTTGAATTTGGATAATTTTCAACATCTTTTGCCCTAATAATCATTCCTTTTTTAAATTTGATATATCCTAAAATCTTTGAGATTTCAACATTAGTTTTCATCGAATAACCTTCAATTACCACTTTCCTTTTGAATTTTTGTGATAAACTAATGATTTGCTGAATCCTATTTATTAAGGAGGCGAAAGTAGCGGCGATAATTCTACCTTTCGCCTTTTTAAATATTTCTTCTAAATTTTGCAAAATTTCTCTTTCTGAAAGAGAGTGACCGATTTCTTCAGCTCCAGTGGAATCTGATATTAAAAGTAAAATTTTTCTTTTGGAAAAATTTCGAAGTTTCTGGAAATTGGTTGGTAAGTCGTTTATCGGAGTAGGATCAAACTTAAAATCAGAGGTATGCAAAATATTGCCGATTGGTGTTTCAATAAAAAGCCCCAGATTATCAGGAATGTTGTGATTGATACGAAAGAACTCAATTCTAAAAGGTCCTAGCTTAATTTTTGAACCGTCTCTAACTTCATTAATTTGTAGTTTTGGTAGGTTCGGGAAATCTCCCTGTCTTTTTAGAATAATACCCCGAGTTAGAGGAGAGGCAAACATTTTCGGATTTTTTAATTTTTCAATCAGGTAAGGAATAGCCCCAATATGATCATAATGGCCATGGGTAAAGACTACGCCCAAAATATCTTTTTCTTTGCCCTTAAGGTAGTTGATATTGGGAATGATAAAATCTATCCCCGGCATATTCTCTTCAGGCAATCTAAAACCCATATCAATAATTAAAATCTTCTTTTTATATTTCGAGTGGGAACGAGAAATATCCCTAGAGGTATACTCAAGAAGCATCATATTTCGGCCAACCTCGCCTAAGCCTCCTAAAGGAATAACGCGTAAATTCTGCTGCTTTTTTGTTTTAGCCATGTTTTAAGTATTAGGTATTAAGTATAAAGTATCTAGTATTAAAAAAATAAAATTTAAAAATACTAAGCACTTAATACTAGATGCGAGATGCGTAACTTGGTGCGGACGGAGAGAATCGAACTCTCACGGGGAAATCTCCCCCGATGATCCTGAATCATCGGCGTCTACCGGTTCCGCCACGTCCGCCTTTTAAAAAATCTAAATTTTTTGGCATTGATTTAAAAGGTTTTTCAAAACGAAGCTTTGGAACTTTAGTATAATTTTTGTTTTTCATCCAACCGGATTGAGTATAAAAATAGCAAGCGCCTCCCATTTTTTCTATATCCCTATAAATATTTTTGGTTTTTTCTGAAACCCAGTTTCCTGTTTTTAGTACCCTTTTAGAGGGATTGATGGTAATTACTGCATAATCCGGAGGCACAACAACCCAATTTCCTGGTTTAGCTGTTGTTATTATAACATCTTTAACAATTTCGCCTTGAACTTTTTGCATTAAAAAAATTGCTTCTCCCTTCAAAACAGTATAGAGCTCTTGATAACCTTCTGAATTACGGTTGCCTTTGGTTCTAACAAATTCTTTTCCTAACATCCTCGCAGGGATAACCGTGATATCATACCTTAAACCGTCTTTTTTTTTGATGCCTCGATACATATAATAAAGCTCCAAATTAGGGGCTGTTTTAAGCCATTCTTGATCATAAATAACCTTTCGCATATCGTTCAAACAGCGAATATCAGGCTTTCTGTTCTCTATTTCTTGTTTCTTGTTTTTTAACATTATTTCCAGACCCTTCGGGTTTTGATATACCAATTTTCAATTCCGGAAAATCTTTTGGAAGGATCAACGATTATTTTTGTTTCAATTCCTTTAACTTCTTTAGAGACAAAATAAAGATAATTTGGATTACAAAGAAAAACTACTGGAGCATCAGCAATTAAAATATTCTGAAATTCTTCATAAATTTTAGCCCTTTCTTCAAAATTCTGCATTTTTCTTCCATCTTCGAGTAATTTGTCAACAGCTTTATTCTCGTATAAAGCCAAGTTTAATCCTGGATTTCTTTTTTGTAAAGAATGCCAGAAAGGAAAAGGGTCAGGGATTGAACCCAAGACTTGGCCAAATAAAAGGCTTTCGTAGTCTCTTGGCTTGATGACTTCTCTTTCCAGAGTTGAAATATCAAAGGTCTTAATTTCAATCTCAGCCCCTAAAACTTGCCATTGTTCTTTTAAGAGATTGGCAATTTCGATTAAAAATGATTGATCAACAGTAACCAAAGAAAAGGAAAGGGGTAAAATTTCAACCGGTTTCTCGAAACAGATCTCATTTAATTTAGCCCGAGTAGTTTTTCTCACCAAGCCCGTTCCCTTTTTAAATCCCCAGGGTTCTAAAATGTCTTTTGCATATTTCTCCTGGAATCTGATTACCGCCTCTTTTGTTAAATTTCCAAAGAAACCTGTAACTTTACCCTCGGGATAAATTTCTGGATCTTTGGCTAGGCATTTTTGGAGCTCTTCGACTTCTTTCCCTTGTGAATTTAACTTTAGATCACTTTTGAACTGAAATTCAGCCTCTTTTTTAATAGTCTTTTCCCTTTTGCCTATTTCTTTCTCTTTAAAATCAGCTCTGTCTAAAATTTCCTTAGCTTTCTCTAAATCAAATTGATAAATTTTAATTGGAGGTGAAAAATCATAAATGGTTGGTAAAATTGGAGAGTCAACGATTTCTCCTTGATTAGCCAGAACTTTTTCTAAAATTTCCTTTTTGTTAGTTCCATAATTTAAGGCCTCTCTAACTTCTTTTTCTGCCAGAACCTTGGATTTTTCTGGATTAAAAAATAGAGCAAAATATCTTGGCAAAGAAAGAGAATAATTACAAAACTCATTTTCTTTCAAAAATTTATAATATTCTGGATCAAGAATTGAAAAACCTTGGATTTCTTTTTCTTGAAAGGCCCAAATTAAATCCTCTTCTTTTTCAAAAAATTTAAAGGAAATTTTAGATATATTAGGTTTTTTTCCAAAATAATCAGGATTGGCAATCAAGGTTAAAGAAGTTATTGAACCTGATTCATTTTTTTCCAATTCTTTAAATTGATAAGGACCTGATCCAATAGGTTTGAGATTATAGTCTGATAGACGAAAATTGGCAGCCGATATATTTTCCCAGATATGCTTTGGTAAGATTTTTAAGGTTAGATTTTCCAGGAAAGGGGAGTAGGGATTCTTTAGTTTAAAACGAATTCCCAAATCAGAGATTTTTTCTATTTCCACTCCTAACCAGTTTATTCTGAGAGGACTATTATATTCCGGATCTTGAATGATTTTAATAGTAAAAATTACATCATCAGCTGTTAATTTATTTCCATCGTGCCAAAAAATATTTTTTTTTAGATTGCATTCGTAAGTTTTTCCTGCTTCTTGAATTTGACAATTAGCCAAATCTGGGACAATTCCCCCTTTTTCGTTATATTGCATCAATCCGGAAAACAAGATCTCGGTTAAATCCTGATCAATATCCCTCAAAGGGGCATAAATAGGATTAATAAATCGAGGAAAATCAGTCTCACTCAATACTAATATTCCTTCTACGAAAATTCCTCCCAACGCTGGTTTAATTTCCGTATTTTTAAAATAAAAATTGGCAGATAGAAAAATAAAAGAACTCAAAGCTAAAGACAAAAAAATAAAAAACAAAACTTTCTCTTTTTTGCTTAAAACCTTTAAAAATTGCCTCCATTGGTTTTTGGAAGGCCATTTTTTAATTCCCAAATTAAAGAGAGACATTGTAATTAAAAAATCAAATTGAGGATGGCCAGAAGAATAAAAAGAATTCCAAAAATTATTGTTGCCCAAAAAACTTTTTTTTCAATTCCTCGCCGGGTAGCATAAAAACCACTGGTTCCGCCAAAAATTGAACCTAAAGCCCCTCCTCTTTGTTGTAAAAGAATGAACAAAATTAAAAAGATAGCAATAATAATTTGAGCAAAAGGTAAAAATGTTTTCATTGAAATTTTATTCGACCGGAGACCTTCTAACCCTAGGTCATTTTTTAGGAATAAAGAGAGGGAAGATAAGATTCAATCCCCAGATAATAACGCTAGTTAAAAAAAAGGGCAAAATTCCTGAAATTTTAAGTTTGGGAAAGATAAAAGTAACAATCCAGACCATTCCCATATTTATTACCAAACCAAAAAGGCCAAAGGTCAAAATTCTTAAAGGGAGAGTGATTATTTTCAAAATTGGTTTGATAAAAAAGTTAATTAAACCTAAAACTAGGCCAGCTAAAATTAAAATTTGCCAAGAATCGGCAAATTCCACCCCAGGTATGAACCGAATTGCTAGCCAGATTCCTAAGATGCCGGCAATAATTTGGAGGATTAAACGTTTCACAATATTGAAGATAGCAGATATTTAATTCCTAGTCAACATTTTTTCCTTTCTCAATTTCCTATGATAAGAAATCGCAAATCGGTGAGCCTCGTCACGTAATTGCAAAATTAAATTGAAAATTTCTCTTGGTAAGTTTTTCAGAAAAATCGGCCTTTTTCGATTCTCAATGTATAGTTTATTTCCCTTTTTAGCTAAACTTGCAACTATTATCTTTTTTTTGCTTTTTGCTTTTTGCTTTTTGATTTTGAGGGCAGCGTTAAGTTGCGTGATTCCCCCATCAATTAAGACCAAATCTGGCCAGCCCCATTCAGGATGTTGCAATCTCCGAGATAAAATTTCTTTTATCATTGCTATATCACTCGGTCTGCCAGAAATCTTGATTTTAAATTTTCGATAAAATTCTTTAGCTGCCTGGCCTCTAATAAATGTCACCATGGCACCTACAGCTAATTTTCCAGAAATATTTGAAATATCATAGGCTTCAATTCTTTTTATCTTCTTTTCGGTTTTTAAAATTTTCTTTAAAATTTTTTGAATTTGGGGCCAGTCCAAAATTTTTGCCTGCTTGCCAGGATCTGTGACTTCAAGCGCTGGCAGGCGGGCATTAAGGATTACCTTTTCTAAGGAAAATATTTTATCCCTAATTTTGGCTGCTTTTTCAAAATTTTGCAAATCAGCTGCTCTTTTCATTTCTTTTTTTAAATTTCTTAAGACCTGATTTCTTTTTCCTTGGAGAATTTTGAGAAGATTTCTGGCGTTCCTTTGACACTCCTTTTTAATTTTTTCTCTTAGCCCAGGAATTTGAGAACTAAGTTTTGCTCCCCCCCTAGGGTCGCCGTAAGGCGACTCCTTCAGGGATTTTAATAGGCAAGGAGCTGGACAACGACCCAATTGATACCAGAGACAAGGTCTTTTTGGCAAGATTTTGCAGGTTCTGTAAGGGAGAGCTTTCCTTAAAATTTTTAGAGTTTGTTTTAAAGCTTTACCATCAACAAACGGACCAATAAACTGGAATTTAGAATTATGAATTATGAATGATGAATTATAAGGTTTTTTCTTTTTTGTTCTTGATTCTTGATTCCTGACTCTTGATTCCCAAAATGGTTGGTGGGTCAAGAATACTCTTGGAAAGCCCTCTTTAGCTATTCCAACATAAAAATAATTTTTGTCATCTCGCCAAACAACATTATATTTTGGTAGAAATTTTTTTATTAAATTTGCCTCCAGAATTAAAGCCTCGATTTCTGAATCAGCTTTGATAAAACCTATTTTTTTGGTTTTATCTAGAAAAATACTTTCTTTGAAACCGGGTTGTTGAAAATGATTTTTAACTCGCTTTCGAATATTTGAAGCTTTGCCAATGTATAAAATTTTCCTTTCTTTGAAGCAATAAACCCCCGGCTTTTTAGGAAGTTTTTTAACCCCCTCCTTTTTTAAAAATTTAAATTTTTTCACGTTCGGTAATCCGATTTTAACTTGAAATTGATAATTTTTCAACCAGATTTGTTAGATAGAGGGTTTGTTGAAATTCTTTGAAATTTTGGGTATAATAACTTTTATGAAAGAAAAAGTTATTAAAATCCGTGGAGCCAAAGTTCACAATTTAAAAAATATTAATCTTGATATCCCAAAAAACAAACTGGTAGTGATTACTGGGATTTCAGGTTCAGGAAAATCATCTTTGGCCTTTGATACATTATATGCTGAAGGACAAAGAAGATATGTTGAGAGTTTATCTGCTTATGCAAGGCAATTTTTAGGAGTGATGGATAAACCAGAGGTTGACAAAATTGAAGGAATTTCACCTGCAATTTCAATTGACCAAAGAAAAGCAGCTCACAATCCACGCTCCACTGTTGGAACCATTACTGAAATTGCAGATTACTTAAGATTATTATTCGCTAGGATAGGGAAGCCCCATTGTCCAAAATGTAAAAAAACAGTTAGCCGTCAGACCATCGATCAAATTACTGATCAGGTTTTGAAATTGCCAAAAAGAACAGAAATTTCGATTTTGGGTCCAGTTGTTAGAGGTCGAAAAGGAGAGCATCGGGGAATTTTAGAAGAGATTCAAAGATCAGGATTTATCCGAGTGAGAATTGATGGGATTTTACACCGAATTGAAGACTACAACCCACCCACCATGTCCTCCCACTCGCTTCGCGAGCGGGCCCCTACTCTAGGGCTGAAGTTAGACCGAAAGAAAAAACACAATATTGAGGTTGTTGTTGATAGATTAATAATTGATAAAGACTTGGATAGATCAAGGTTGGTTGATTCTCTGGAAACAGGCCTAAAGTTGGGAAAAGGAATAGTAATAGTAACTCAAAAAGCTTCCCCAGCCCCACCCGCCACCCATCAAAGGAAAAAAACATCTAAGGCAAAAATCTAATGACTTAATATTCAGCGAGTATTTTGCCTGCGAGGAATGTGGGATTTCTCTTCCAGAATTAGAGCCTCGGCTTTTTTCATTTAATTCTCCTTATGGGGCCTGTTCAGCCTGCCAGGGGCTTGGAGAAAAATTAGAAATCGATCCAAAATCAGTTTTACCCAATCCAAATTTATCGATTTCTGAAGGAGCAATTTTTCCCTGGGCTCATGCCTCTCATAAAGTTGGCAGGCAGGGTTATTTTTGGTGGCAGTTCACCCACTTGGCAGAAAAGTATAACTTCTCCTTAGATGTCCCGGTTAAAGAACTTCCCAAAAAGATCATTGATTTAATTTTATATGGTAATGGCCAATTTGAGGGAGTAGTTCCCAATTTGGAAAGGAGATATCACGAAACTGATTCAGAATATACCCGTAAGGAAATTGAGCAGTATATGATAAAAAAGAGATGTGAAAAATGTCAGGGAAAAAGATTAAGGCCTGAAGCCTTGGCAGTGACTGTGATAAAAAAATCAATAAATGAAATCGTTGAAATTTCAATAGAAAAAGAAAAAAGATTTTTCGAGAATTTACTACTAAATCCTAAATCCTATAACCTAAATCCTAATGACTACAAAATTGCCCAACCAATTGTTAAGGAAATCATTAAGCGATTACAATTTCTAATTGATGTTGGTTTAGATTATTTAACCTTAGATCGGAAGACAGAAACTTTATCGGCTGGGGAAGAGCAGAGAATAAGATTGGCTACTCAGTTAGGTTCTCAATTAACCGGAGTTTTATACATTTTGGATGAACCTTCAATTGGTCTTCATGCTAGAGATCAGGGTAGGCTCATCGAAACCTTAAATAAGTTAAGGGATTTGGGCAATACCGTTATTGTTGTTGAACATGATCCTCAGACAATCATGGCTGCTGACTGGGTGATCGATATAGGGCCAGGAGCGGGGAAACACGGTGGCAAAATTATATTTAAGGGAACACCAAAAGAATTACTGAGATCAAAGACACTTACTGGAGATTATTTAGCTGGAAGAAAGAAAGTTGAGATAAAAGCAACCAGCAACAAGCAACCTGCCTCGCCGACAGGCGGGCAAGCAACCAAGAATAATTATCTAATAATAAAGAAAGCGGCTGAGCACAATCTCAAAAATATTGATGTTAAAATTCCTTTGGGAAAATTTGTCTGCATTACTGGAGTTTCGGGTTCGGGCAAAAGTTCTCTAATGAATGATATTTTAGCTAAAGCCCTGATGAGGAAATTTTACAAAGCCAAAGAGGAACCGGGAGAATTTAAAGAATTAATTGGAACAGAATTTTTGGATAAAGTGGTTTTAGTGGATCAGTCTCCAATTGGCCGAACCCCCAGATCAAATCCGGCAACTTATACCGGAGTTTTTTCTTATATCAGAGATCTTTTTTCAAAAACCAGAGAGGCCAGAATTAGGGGGTATCGGCCAGGACGTTTCAGTTTTAATGTTAAGGGAGGAAGATGTGAAGTATGTCAAGGTCAGGGTCAAATCAAAATCGAGATGTACTTTTTGCCTGATATTTATATTGAGTGCCAGGAATGTAAGGGGAAAAGGTTCAACAAAGAAACCTTGGCTATTGAATATAAAGGAAAGAATATTGCTGAGGTTTTAGAAATGACAGTTGAAGAAGCCCTAAAATTTTTCATAAATATTCCCGGTATCTATCATAAATTAAAAACTTTGTATGATGTTGGTTTAGGCTATATTCAATTGGGCCAGCCAGCCCCTTCTTTGTCTGGAGGGGAGGCCCAGAGAGTGAAATTAGCTACTGAACTTTCTAAAAGGGCTACGGGAAAGACTTTATATATTTTAGATGAACCAACCACTGGTTTGCATCCCGATGATATTAAAAAATTAGTTTGGGTTTTGAGAAATCTGGTAGATAAAGGAAATACGGTTTTATTAACTGAACATAACATCGATATCATCCGCAATTCAGATTGGATAATAGATTTAGGACCGGAAGGTGGAGATGAAGGCGGCGATATTATTGCAATAGGTACTCCATTTGAAATTACAAAAAACAAAAAAAGTTATACCGGACACTATTTAAAACAAGTTTTTAAATCTTGACCCCTACCACCAATTTTATTGGTGTGAGGGTTGACAAATGCTCTATATTTTCTAAAATCTAAATATAGAATTAGCAATTAAAGATTAAAACTGCTAAAACAGTTTATAGAAGCAAAACGTATGAAAATAAAACCCTTATCTAATCACATTCTTATTGAGCCAATGAGGCAAGAGGAGAAAACTAAAACCGGAATTTTACTTCCGGAAACAGCTGAGAAGGAAAAACCAGAGCAAGGAAAAGTAATTGCTGTAGGGCCAGGAAGAAAAACGGATTCAGGTAAAATCATTCCTTTGGAAGTAAAAAAGGGGGATATTATCCTCTTTACTAAATACGGACCAACAGAAATCAAAATTAATGGTAAAGAATATTTAATTGCTAAGGAAGAAGATATCCTGGCAATACTTGAATAATCAGCGAATAACGAATTTATTGCGAATTTACGAATTCGTATATTCGTAACCGATTCGCTATTCGTTGATGAGAAAATGGCAAAACAAATCAAATACCAAGAAACTGCCCGGAAAAAATTAAAAATAGGAGTTGATAAATTAGCTAATGCCGTAAAAATTACCTTGGGCCCCAAAGGAAGAAATGTTGTTTTAGATAAAGATTTTGGAGCTCCCACTATTACTAACGACGGTGTGACTATTGCTAAGGAAATTGAATTAGAAGATAAAATTGAAAATTCAGGAGCAGAAATTGTAAAAGAGGTAGCTGAGAAGACCAATGATACAGTTGGAGATGGAACTACTACTGCCGTAATTTTGGCTCAGGCTATAATTACAGAAGGGCTTAAGCTTGTTGAAGCAGATTTCCCCCCTTCAGATATTAAAAAAGGAATAAAAGATAAGGTTAATATAATAATAGAGTTTCTAAAAAGCCATTCGAAAAAGATAGAGACAAAAGATGAAATAGCCCAGGTAGCCACAATCTCTGCAGAAGACGAAGAGATTGGAAATTTGATTGCTGAGATTATGGAAGAGGTTGGAAAAGATGGAGTAATTACGGTGGAGGAATCGAAAACTTTTGGTCTCCAAAAAGAAATTGTCAAAGGCCTTCAATTCGACAGAGGTTTTATCTCTCCTTATATGATTACCAATTTGGAAAGAATGGAAGCTGTTTATGAAGATCCTTATATTTTAATTACTGATAAAAAAATTTCTGCCCTGACTGAGATTCTCCCGATAATGGAAAAAATTGCCAAAACCGGAAAAAAGGAATTAGTAATCATTGCTGAGGATATTGAGGGAGATGCTCTGGCCACTTTGGTGGTCAACAAACTCCGGGGAACGTTTAATACTTTGGCAGTAAAAGCCCCTGGATTTGGAGAAAGGAAAAAAGAAATGTTACAAGATATCGCTACAGTTACCGGAGCTCAGGTAATTTCTGAGGAAGTTGGTTTGAAATTAGAAAATATCGAAATGGAACATTTTGGCCGTGCCAGGAGAGTCGTTTCCACCAAAGAAAATACTACCATTATCGAAGGGAAAGGAAAAAAAGAAGATATTGAGGCTAGAGTCAAACAAATTAAAAATGAATTAGAAATTACTGAATCTGAGTTTGATAAAGAAAAGCTCCAGGAGAGATTGGCTAAACTGGTAGGCGGAGTGGCAGTGATTAAAGTCGGAGCAGCTACCGAAGTTGAACAAAGAGGTAAACAACATAAGGTTGAAGATGCTTTAGCTGCTACAAAAGCGGCAGTTGAAGAAGGAGTTGTACCCGGTGGAGGAATAGCTTTAGCAGTAGCCGCTGAATACTTAACACGCTTAAAATTAGAGGTAATTTCTAAAGAAAATGTATCTCTTAAAAAGGGAAAAAGTGAGAGAGTTTTGTCAAATTTAGAAAGAAGAGGTTATTTAGCGGGAACGGGGATAGTGATAAGGGCATGCCAAGAACCCTTACGCCAAATAATAAGAAATGCCGGAGCAGATGAAGTTTATTTATATAAGATTTTGAAAAACATACAAGATAAACGGAAAGAAGAATTAGAAAAAACCGGTATAATGAATTGGGCTAAAGGTTATGACGCTGTTACCGGAGAAATTGTCAATATGTTTGATGCTGGAATTGTTGACCCAACAAAAGTGGTTAGGTTGGCTTTGGAAAATGCGGCATCGGCGGCTTCAATGTTTTTAACAACTGAATGTGTAGTTGCTGAGCTCCCAAAGAAGGAAGAAAAAAAGACCCCTCCAATGCCAGCTGGATATTAAACCCGCATATTATGTATCGGTTAAAAAGTGTCTAAAAGGGACACTTTTTATTGCCAGGGGTAAGACTTTAATTTATAATAAAATAGTTACCTGCTCGCTCCGCCTTGCCTGCCCGACATGACCAGTCTCTGGCAAATGAACGAAGCAAAGCGGGGCAAGGGGGGAAAGGTCGTAAAATTAAAGGAGTTAAAATTATGATAAACCTAATTTATATCTTATTAATAATAGCAGCTTTTATCATTTTATGGCTGATTTTCACCTATAATCGTCTAATTACTTTAAAGAATCGAGCCAAAGAGGCCTGGGCCGATATTGATGTTCAATTAAAAAGAAGATATAATTTAATCCCCAATTTAGTTGAAACAGTTAAAGGTTATGCTGCTCATGAAAGAGCGGTTTTTGAAAAAGTGACTGAGGCAAGAGCAAGAGCAATGGGAGCTAAGACGGTGAAGGAGCATTCTGAAGCGGAAAATTTTCTTTCTGAAACATTAAAGACCCTTTTTGCGGTGGCTGAAAATTATCCTCAATTGCGGGCTTCAGAAAATTTTCTGGAATTGCAAAGAGAGCTAAGAGATACCGAAGATAAAATCCAGGCGGCTAGAAGATTTTATAATGGAAATGCTAGAGATTTAAATATTAAAATTGAAAGTTTCCCGGCCAATATTGTTGCTCAAATTTTTCGTTTTGCGAAAATGGATTTCTTTGAGATAGAGGGGGCGGCCAGAGAACCGGTATCTGTGAAGTTTTAAAAGTTGACTAAGAGTATCAAGAGATTAAGAAATAAACTTAATCTCTCAATCAACTTAATATCTTAATAATGACTCTCTATACTCTAGCTGAATCGAATATCCGGAAGACCTGGTTTTATTTAATGTTCTTTTTTTGTTTTATTATTTTTCTTGGTTGGATTATTTCTTATTTTCTTCAAAATTGGGGAATTTTCTGGGTTGCTTTAATTCTTGGTATTCTGATGAACTTTGCCAGTTTCTGGTATTCTGACAAGATTGTTCTGGCAATGGCAAAAGCTAAAAAAATTGAGAAAAGAGATAACCCCGAGCTATATCGAATTGTTGAAAATCTTTGTATCACAGCTGGCTTGCCGTTACCTAAAATTTACATTATAAATGAGCAGCAACCAAATGCCTTTGCCACTGGCAGGGATCCAAAAAGGGCAGCAATCGCTGTGACTCAAGGACTAATTGATAAGTTAGATAGAGTGGAATTGGAAGGGGTTCTTGGTCATGAATTAGCCCATATCGGAAATCGAGATATGTTATTGGCAACTGCAATTGTGGTTTTAGTTGGGATGGTAGTTTTGATGACTGATTTTTTCTTTCGGATTTCCTTTTGGGGAGGGGGTTCTCGGCGTCGGAGAGAAGGTCGGAGAGAAGGGGGCTCAATTTTAGGATTAATTGCCTTGATTTTGGCAATTTTTGCTCCTTTATTTGCTACTTTAATAAAACTGGCTATTTCCAGAAAAAGAGAATTTTTAGCTGATGTTTCAGGAGCCCTTTTAACCAGATATCCTGAAGGATTAGCTAGGGCTTTGGAAAAAATTTCTCGAGACCCGAGACCATTGAGAGCAGCTAATGATGCAACTTGCCATTTATATATTGTTAATCCCTTTCGCAGTCAAGAAAGAAAATCCTGGCTTCATAAACTTTTTATGACCCATCCACCAGTTGAGGAAAGGATTCGGGCTTTGAGAGGAATGAGAATGTAATTTTAAATTTTTAAATTTTCAATCATCATGCTTTGCCCTATTTGTAAAAAAGAATTGGAAGAGTCCATTTTTTATAATGTTGAAGTTGATTATTGCCCAAATTGTCTTGGTCTTTGGTTTGAGGAAAATGAATTAAGATTAGCCAAAGATGAAAAGGATGAAAATCTAAAATGGTTAGATATTGATTTATGGAAAGATGGGAAAAGATTTAAAATTTATCTTGGAGAGAGACTTTGTCCTTTCTGTAGACTTCCTCTTTATGAAGTTTATTATGGTGATTCTCGGGTGATTGTTGATTTTTGTAGTTTATGCCGGGGAATTTGGTTGGATAGAGGAGAATTCAAAAGAATAATTAAATATTTAAAAGAGAAAGCTGATTTTGAAATTTTAAATAATTACGCTAAAAACTTACTTGAAGAGGCGGCCGAAATCTTTATTGGCTCAGAGACTTTACGAGAAGAAATTTTAGATTTCCTAACCATTTTAAAACTTCTGAATTATAAATTTGCTACTCAATATCCAACAATAACAAGGATGATTTCTAATTTACCCCGTTAGAAATGTAGGAGAAAATAGACTAAAGGGAATACCCCATTGGAATTTCTAACGGGGTTTACCTAAATAAAAAAGGAGAGGTGCGCCGAATTGGTAAGGCACTGGTTTGGAGAACCAGCGGGCCGAAAGGCCCTTGCAGGTTCGAGTCCTGTCCTCTCCGCTTCCATGACAGAAATTCAAAATAAAGAACTTCATCGGATTACCTCAACTGCCATTGTGCACAAAGACGGTAAATATTTATTATTACAGCGCAGTCCAAATAAAAAGGCCTTTCCGGGGAAATGGACGGTTCCCGGTGGAGGATTAGAGGTTTCAGATTACATTAACTTGCCAAAGACAACCTCTGACCATTGGTATTTTGCAATTGAAAATTCTTTAAGAAGAGAGATAAAAGAAGAGACTGGTTTGGAAGTTGGGGAATTGAAATATCTGTGCTCCATGACTTTTATTCGTCCTGATGGAATTCCAACTGTGATTTTAAGTTTCTACTGTGATTGGAAATCAGGTCTAGTTAAATTAGATGAAGATAATATAAATTATGCTTGGACCGCAGTTGAGGAAGCTAAAAATTATGATTTAGTTGAGGGCTTATTAGAAGAAATCAAAATGGTTGACCGCCGATACCATCCGCCCTCGGCGGAGATACGAGGCAAGTAAAATAATAAAATTATGTCAGACTCAATTACTAAAAAACTCTCACTTTTTAAAAAACCCTTAAAAGTTCTTTTTGTTGCTGCTGAAGTTCACCCTTACGCTACCATTGGCGGATTGGGAATGGTCGTTTTTTCACTCTCTCGAGCATTGAAGAAGTTGGGAGTGGATGTGAGGATTTTTATGCCAAAATATGCCTTAATTGACGAAAAAAAATATCGGTTGGAAATAATTTCTGAAGGATTGAGAGTCCCAACTGATGAGACAGCCGAGGAAAAAAAGTTTTTGATTTGTAATGTTAAAAGATATCTTCCTACCGATCCTGATGTCCCGGTCTATTTTTTAGAAAATATGGAATATTATGAAAAAAGGTCTAATGTCTATGGTTATTCCGATGATCCAATTCGTTTTACTCTTTTATCTCGAGGCGTCTTAGAATTCTTGCGGCAGTCCGATTGGGTTCCTGATATTATAAATTGTGCTGATTGGCATACAGGCGCTCTCCCAAATTATTTAAAGACTATCTATAACCAAGATCCGATTTTAACTAAAATTAAGACCGTTTTTTCAATTCACAATCTTTCTCATCAAGGGGTTTTTGACCATCGTTTTGTCTCAGAATTAGATTTTGATGATGGGAAATCACTAATTGCTCCATTTTTTTCGGAAAAACTTTCAAAACAAAATTTTATGAGAAGAGGAGTTATTTATTCTGATATTGTTAACACCGTTTCCGAAACCTATTCAAGGGAAATTTTGACCAAAGAGTATGGTGAGAGATTAGATGATCTTTTAAAAGAGGTAAGGACAAAAGTTTTTGGAATTTTGAATGGTTTGGACTATCGGGAATTAAATCCAGCCACTGATAAATTAATTCCTTTCAATTTTAGTATCTCAAATCTTAAAAGAAGAATTAAGAACAAAATTCATCTTCAGAAAGAATTTAATTTGGAGATTTCATTAGATATCCCAATTTTGGGAATGGTGGGCAGGTTGAGCGGACAAAAGGGGATTGATCTCCTTTTTCCAATTTTGGAAACTTTAATTTCTGAGTTTAATATTCAATTTGTTGCTGTCGGAGCAGGGGAAGCAAAATATCGAACTTTTTTTGAAGAGATTGCCAAAAAATTCCCTAAAAAAGTTGGTTGCCATTTAATGTTTGATTTTGTTTTAGCCAGGCGTGTTTTTACAGGTTGTGATTTGTTTTTAATACCATCTAAATTCGAACCCTGCGGGATTACCCAAATGGAGGCAATGAGATATGGAGCAATACCGGTCGTTAGAAAAACCGGGGGATTGGCTGATACGGTTGAAGATTTTGACCCAAAAAAGAATTCGGGGAACGGTTTTGTTTTTGAGGATTTCAACGCCTATGCCTTTTTTGGAGCAATAGTCCGGGCTTTAGAAACTTATAAACACAAAAAAATCTGGCAAGAATTAATGAAGAGGGCAATGAAAGCTGATTTTTCTTGGGAGGTCTCAGCTAAAAAATATTTCGAACTCTATAAGAAAGCTCTTGTTTTTGTTTTTAAGAAATAAATCCCGCACCTTGCTTGCAAGGTGCGGGATAAAATCTTATGATTTGGGCAAATTTTTTACATATTTATCAACCGGCTGAACAACAGCCGGATATTTTAGAGGCGATTGTTGTTCAAAGTTATCGACCGATTTTAGAAGGATTTAAAAAACACAAAAAAGTAAGGCTTACTTTTAATGTTAATGGAGCCCTCCTGGAGCTGTTTGATAGATACAAATATTACGACCTTATTGATATTTTAAGAGAACTGGGTCAAGAAGGAAGGATCGAATTTACTAGTTCGGCAAAATATCATGCCTTTTTACCTTTTTTGGAAGAAAAAGAGATTATTCGTCAAATTAAGATTAACGATGAAACAAACAAGTTTTTCTTAGGCAAAGCTTATAATCCCCAAGGTTTCTTCCCGCCTGAAATGGCTTATAAAGAAGAATTAGCAAAGATTATTGCCGATTTAGGATTTAAATGGATAATTTTAGATGAAATTGCTTGTGGGGGCGAGGTTGAAAAAGTGGATTATACAAAGATTTATCAAATTAAAAATACCAAACTCAAAGTTTTTTTTAGGGAAAGGAGATTAAGCAACTTGATTATGTCAGCGGTTGTTCGTTCTCGAGAAACTTTGATTGAGGCAATGAAAGAGGATTTAAAAACTAACCGTTATTTAATTACGGCTATGGATGGTGAGACTTTTGGCCATCACCGACCGGGATTGGAAAAATTACTTTTTGATGTCTTTGAAGTTCCAGATTTTGATTTAATCAAGATTTCAGAAATTCCGGATTTCTATAAAAAAGTCAAAATAGTAAAACCTGTTAAATCAACCTGGGCGAGTAGTAAAGAAGATATTGAAAAAAATATTCAATTTCTCTCCTGGTCTGATCCAGAAAATATTATTCATAAATGGCAATGGAGTTTTCTCAAGATGGTTTTAAATGAATTTTATAGAATGGATAAAAATCACTCCCGGTATCAAATGATAAGAAAAAAAATTGACCTCTGTTTATCCAGTGATCAATTTTGGTGGGCATCAGCTAAACCCTGGTGGAGCTTAGAGATGATTGAAGATGGTGTCTATCGATTATTAGATGCCATTCGAAATATTCCCAATGTTTCAAAAGAGAAATTGAGAAAAGCCAGGGATTTCTATGAAAATATTGTTTCAACTGCTTTTGAGTGGCAAAGGACTGGAAAAATTAGGAAAATGATGAAAGAGCAGGAATCCGTCTTAAGAATTCCCTTCAAAGATCGAACTATTGGAAAAGGGGGAGCTGAAAGAGGAGTTTATTATGCTTTCTTGCATATGATGAAAAATTCAGAAAAAAAAGCCGCCAAAAAGAGAGAATATGAAAAGGCAATTCTTTGGCGGGATGCAATTTATAAGCTGGAAAACAAACTGGATATTTACGATGCTCTAAACGCAATCGATCTTTTACGAACAAAAATCCCTCATGACCAAATTGAAAAAACTATTAAGAAATATAAAGCAAAGTATCGGGAAATCCGAGGAGGTCAACCCGAACAAAGAGGGTCTTGAGTTTTACCAAAGATAATATTGGAAAATATTTTAGGTTTCGTCTTAAAAAGAAGGCAGCCTACTAAAGACTGGGCAGCAATTCTTTTTCTTAAAATAATAAAATCTTTTCTTAAAATAGGATCTTTTAAAACTTTATTCCAATTTTGGCCAAAATATTCTTTAAGAAAAATTTTAGAGAAATCTTTAAGGTTATCTAAAGAAAACCTTTTAAGTAGCTGGCGATTTATTAAGTCTAATTGGCAAAGGAAAGTGAAAATATCAATAATTTTTCTGGAAAGACGGCTCTCACTAAAATCTAAGACCCAGACTTTTCTTCCCCCCAAAAATATATTCTTTGGGTGAAAATCGTGATGAGTAATAACCCTATCAGTACTTTTTCTATTTCGATTTTCCCAATCTACGATTTCATTAATAACTTTTTTCAGAAATTTTAATTTGCCCGGATAACCTTCCTTTAGAATTCGAAGTTGCTCCTGCCAGTAAGTCTGGCTATAAGAACCTCGCTTGGCGAGAACCTTGTTTTCTTGCTTCGCTCGAAAATAAGAAAGGGAAAAAACATCTTGAAAACGATAAGGTAAGGTTTTATGAAGTTTCTTTAGCCAACGGGCACTTTTTTTTAAGGCTGAGAAAATCTCTTGAAATGATTTTTTTTCCAAAATCTCAAAGAATGATTCTCCTTTAATTTCTCTAGTGATAACCATTGAATGTTTTTTTAAAAAAGCCAGTGGTTCGGGAATGGAGTAATTCCCAGAAGAAAAGTTCCTTTTCCACAAATAATCCATTACCCTCCAGGATTGGAATCTGGTTGGGTCAGGTGAAGAAAGGGCATGAAAGGCCAAAGTTTCCTTCTTACCATCAATTTTTTTGACCAAAACAGAATATCTAATATGATAGCTTCGATCAAGAAAACCTCCTAATCTTTTTGCCTTTACCGAAAGAATCGTTTTTGCCCTTTTGTTAACTTTCTTTTTGTAAGGTAAAAAAAGGCGACGACAATAATTTGGGTCAGAAATAAATCGAGGAGAATTCATTATTTTAAATATAACATAAAAAATGGGCAAAAAATATTTAAAAGTTTTATTTGTAGCGTCAGAATGCGCCCCAATAGCTAAAGTTGGGGGTTTGGGAGATGTTATAGGAAGTCTGCCAAAGGCCCTAAAGAAATTGAGGGTAGATCTTCGAATTGCTATTCCAAAATATAAAGGTATAGATTTTAAGAAACACCTTTTTAAAATAATTGCTAAAAAAATTAAGGTTGGAAAAAGTTTTGTTAATATTTACCAAGGTTTTTTACCGGGAAGTAAAGTTATTTTATATCTTTTAGAAAATAAAAAATATTTTGGAGAAAATGGAATTTACTTTGAAAGGGGTGCCTTTGTTGGTTCTTTTAGAGAAATTCAGAGATTTTTGTTTTTTTCTCAGGCAATTTTAGAAATTTTTGAAAATTTAAATTGGTTTCCTCAAATTATTCATTGTCACGATTGGCATACGGCAATTGCACCTTTGTTGCTAAAAATAAAAACAAAGAATAAAAAGCCAAAAACTTTACTTACTATTCATAACTTAGCCAATCAAGGAGAATGGAGGGCTAAAAAAATTTTGGATTTCTTGAATTTAAAAGGAGATGAAATAGATAGTTTAAAAATTAGGGATAAAAGGAAAAAATTAAATATTTTAGCCCAGGGAATTTTAAATACCGATTTCTTGAATACTGTCAGTAAAACTTATTCTCAGGAAATTTTAACTAAAAAATATGGTGAGGATTTAGAGAAAATACTTTCAAAAAGAAAAAAAGATCTCTTCGGAATTTTAAATGGCATTGATCAAGACCGGTTTAACCCAAAGGCCTGTCTTAATCTAAAGGTAAATTACTCCGTTTCAAACCTGAATCAAAAAAGGGAGAACAAAATAGATCTCCAAAAAATTTTAAAACTTTCTCAAAATCAAAATTTTCCTTTATTTAGTCTTATTGGGCGTTTAACTTCTCAAAAAGGGATTGATTTAATTGCAAAAATTGTTCCTGATTTAGTAAATTCTGGTTGCCAATTAATAATTTTAGGAGTAGGGGAGCGGAAATATGAAAATAAGCTCTTAAAATTAGCAAAAAAATATCAAAGGAATGTTTCGGTTCAAATCAAATTTGATCCCGTTCTGGCTCAAAAAATTTACGCTGGCTCGGATTTCTTTTTGATGCCTTCTCGTTTTGAGCCCTGTGGATTGGGTCAGTTAATCGCCCAAAGATATGGGACAATTCCAATTGGTAGAAAAACCGGAGGATTGGCCGATACAATAGAGCAGGATAAAACCGGTTTTCTTTTTAAAGAATATAAAGCTGGAGCTTTTTTAAGAGTTATTAGAAAAGCTCTAAAATTTTATCAAAACGAAAAAGAATGGAAAAAATTAATTAAAAGGGCAATGAAAAAGGATTTTTCCTGGAAAAAATCAGCCAAAGAATATCTAAAACTTTATAACAAGCTTATAGCTTGATATATCAAAGTGCTGCTTTGTTATAAAACTTTGGCCGTTGATTTACTATAAAATTTTGTTAAAATTAAGTTGCTTTTATGTTTCTTTCTCCTATTGAGGAAATCAAAAATCGTCTTGATATAGTAAAAGTAATCTCAAGTTATATTAAATTGAAAAAAGCAGGAGCGAATTATAAGGCTCTCTGTCCCTTTCATTCAGAGAAGAAACCCTCATTTTTTGTTTCTCCAGCTAGACAAATCTGGCATTGCTTCGGATGTTCCGCCGGAGGCGATATTTTTAAATTTGTAATGCAAATCGAAGGAGTAGAATTTGGAGACGCCTTAAAGATTTTAGCAAGAAGAGCCGGTGTAAAGTTAAAAAGAGAGGATCCAAAATTAAGAACTGAGAGACAAAGAACTTATGAAATTTGCGAGCTATCTTCCAGATTTTTCCAAAAACAATTGGAAGGAAGCAAAACCGGTTTGGAAGCTAAAAAATATCTTTTAGCTCGAGGAATTACTGAAGAATCAATTAAAAAATGGCAAATTGGTTATGCTCCTGATAGCTGGCGGGGATTATCTGATTTTTTGGTCTCTCAAGGATACACGCGGGAAGAAGTTGAAAAAGCCGGTCTAGCAATAAAAAATGAAAAAGGTAATTTTTATGATCGATTTCGGGGAAGAATAATTTTTCCAATTTTTGATTTAAATTCCCAGCCAATCGGTTTTGGAGGCCGAGTATTCAAAACAAGTCGCGAGCCACGGGTTATAAGGTCCCGGGCGAGCGACACCTTAAAGGAAGAGGGAGGCAGGGAGCAAGACGACCGTCGGAAGGGAGAAACCTTGGTGTCTCCCTCCGAGCCTGCAAAATATATTAATACCCCCGGTACTTTGCTTTATGATAAAAGCCGGATTTTATATGGTTTAGATAAAGCCAAAATGGAAATTAGAAAAAGAGATTTTTCTATTTTAGTAGAGGGCTATATTGATGTCATTATGTCTCATCAGGTAGGTTTCAATAATGTGGTAGCTACTTCGGGAACTGCCTTAACGCCTTACCAATTAAAAATTTTGAAAAGGTATTCGGAGAATATTTTGACTGCTTTTGATATGGATATTGCTGGAGATTGGGCGACTAAAAGAGGAATAGATTTAGCTCAGGCCCAGGGATTTAATGTAAAAATAATTACTATGCCAGAAAGTTTAGACCCGGCTGATATTATTTCTCAAAATCAAAAAAAATGGAAAGAATTAGTGGAGAGTTCAAAATCAATTTTAGATTTTTATTTTGAAACTACTTTCTCTAAGTTTGATAGAAAAACTCCCCAGGGAAAGAAGGGGATTTCAAAAATTCTTTTGAAGGTGATAAAAAGAATTCCAAATAAAATTGAACAGTCCTATTGGATTCAGCAACTTTCAAAAAACCTGGAAGTTAGAGAGGAAGATGTAATCGCTGAGCTTCGAAAGATAAAAATTGAAAAACCAGAAACTGAGGAGGTTGAGGAATTGCCTCCTCAGAAATCTCGAAAAGAGAGATTAGAAGAGAGGTTGGTTACCTTAATTTTAAAATCTCCAGAACATTTTTCCCTAATTTCTGAAAAAGATTTTGATTTTTTTTCTTCCTCAATTTCTAAAACCCTTTCTTATTTAAAAAAGGAAATTCACCACTTAGCGAAACTCAAACCACCTTCGGAATTGGCTGATTTGATAAATTATTTTCTTTTAAAATCAGAAATCGAGGAAATTTCAGGTCAAGATTTGGACAAGGAATTTAGAATCTGTCTGAAGGAAATTAAAACCCTGGAGATTAAAAATAGATTAAATAGAATTTCCCGAGAGATTAAAAAGGCTGAGAACGAAAAAGATTTATCAAAAGTCCAGAAATTAGTCAAGGAATTTGATCTCTGTTCCAAATCACTTCGTAACTTGTGAAAAATCCAAAATTGCTTTCCAATTTAAATCTATGAAAAAAAAGAAAATTTCTCCAAAAAAAAGAAAAAAAAGGAAGAAAAGGAAAATTTTAAGAAAAAGAAAGAAAAAGAAAAAGAAAGTGACCGGAAGCTTAAGAAAGAAAAAGAAAAAGAAAAGTAAAATAGTTCGAAGAAAGAAAAGAGAAATTTTTCCTCCTGAGAAACTTAAGGCTCTGATTGAAAAAGGAGGGAGGCGAGGCTTTGTTACTTTCTCAGAAATTTTGTATTTTTTCCCGGAAATTGAAAAAGATATTGCAGGCCTTGAGAAGCTATATGAAGATTTAGAAAAAAAAGGAATTGAGGTGAAAGGAGTAAAAGAATTTCTAGAAGTGGAAAAACCACTCAAAAAACCAAAAAAAATTCCCAAATCAGCCCTAGATCCTATTCAGATGTATTTAAAGGAAATTGGTCGACACCCCTTTGTTACTCCGGACGAGGAAAAAGAATTGTCAAAAAGAATTGAAAAAGGGGATGAGGAAGCTAAGAAAAAATTGGCCCGGGCTAATTTAAGATTGGTGGTTTCCATTGCTAAAAGATACATTGGAAGATCACCAAATTTAACTTTACTTGATTTAATTCAGGAAGGAAATTTAGGTCTCTTTCGGGCAGTAGAGAAATTTGATTGGCGAAGGGGATACAAATTTTCCACCTATGCTACTTGGTGGATAAGACAGGCAATTACCAGAGCCCTTGCTGATCAGGCCAGAACAATTAGAATTCCTGTCCATATGGTTGAAACTATCTCAAAATTTATTCGGGTAAGACGCCGACTTTTACAGGAATTGGGAAGGGACCCCTTGCCAGAAGAAATTGCCTCAGAAATGGGACTCAATGTCGACAAAGTCCGTCACATAATGAAGATTTCCCAGGCAACTATCTCCTTGGAAACTCCGGTTGGGAAAGAAGATGATGATAGTATTTTAGCTGAATTTGTTAAGGATGAAAAAGTAATTTCTCCTTCACTCAAAGCGGCCAGAACTTTACTTAGAGAAAGATTAAAAGAAATTTTAGTTGATTTAACTCCCAGAGAACAAAAAATATTATCAATGAGGTTTGGTTTTAAAAATGGGATCACCCACACTTTAGAGGAAGTGGGGAGAGAATTTGGAGTAACTCGGGAGCGAATTCGCCAAATTGAAGCTAAGGCCTTAGAAAGAATAAGAGAACACCGAAAACTCAAAAAGTTGAGGGGCTATTGATTAAAAATCAAATTTTTATTAAAATTAATATATTCCGGCGTGGCGCAATGGTAGCGCGAGGGCCTGTTAAGCCCCAGGTTGTGGGTTCGAATCCTACCGCCGGAGCAGGCTAGTGAGCCTTTCGGGAGACCGAGAGGCCTCATATTTTTGAAAAGTTCGAGAAAAAAATCGCCATACCCCGACAGGAAATCGAACCATGTTCGAGACTGAGTCCCCGCAATTAATCGCCTTTTAGGCGGTTTTTTGGTAGAATAAAATTAATATGAAAACATCATTAAAAGTTATTGTTACCTTATTTGTTGTTGGAATTATATTGGTGGGTGCTTGGTTATCTTTGGATAGCTATACTAAGTGTAAATTGATTTATGGAAAAAATATCTGCAATTTTTATGAAATGATGGATACTGTAAGCCATAATCCTGAGAAGTCGAATTTTGAGAAAGCAATGCAACTATGTCGGGAGATGGAGGATGTCCCTAAGAAAGACAGTTGTTTTG
>JAHCRF010000002.1:0-7086 GCA_020148055.1 Patescibacteria group bacterium
GGCATCCGTCCTACCATTAGACGACCCGGCAAATGTTTATACTTCCAAATGTCTTCTTATGGCAATTAAACTTGGAATTATTCCTATTCCTATTCCAGTGGCTAGCTGAATTACAAGCAAAATCCAGAAATTACTAAGAAAGAAACTGTAAATATCGAGTCCAGGAAGCAAAATTTCCAGTTTTGGGCTAGAAATCCAACAAACCAAAGTGAAAATTAAAATAGTAATTAAAGTAGCAAGGAAACCAGCAATTATCCCTTGGATTAAAAATGGTCCCCGAATGAACCAGTTGGAAGCCCCGACCAATCTCATTATTGAAATTTCCTTTCTTTGATTATGAATTGCCAATCTAACAGTATTGAAAGCAACTAAAAAGGAAATTGTTACTAATATTAAGCTAATTCCGATTCCCACTTTATTAATGGTGGAAGTTATCGAAAATAATCTTTCAATTATTGGTTTTCTCTGGTGATAATCAACTTTTTCAACTAAATCTTTAAAAGGGGCATTGTTCAAAAAACTTGCCAAAGTTTCATATTGGCTAGCCTGCCAGGCTTTGATATTTAAAGAAGCTAAAAAAGGATTTTCTCCAACCTCTTCTAAAGACTCCATTAACAGAGGATCATCCTTATGTCTTTGGACAAATCTCTCTAAGGCCTCTTGACGAGAAATGTACTCAATATCTTTTACTTCCGGAATTTTAGAAAGTCCAGTTTTAGCTTCTAAAATCTCCCCGGTTGAAGAATCTTCTCTAAAATAAACTGAAATGTCAACTTTTTCCTCGAGATCGGAAATCAAAAATTGACTTACCTCTCGGAATAGAAAGAGAAAGGTTATCAAAGAGATAGTCATTACCACAATAAAGATGGTGGCTAGAGATAATCCACCATTTCTTCGAAAGCTTGACCAACCTGAGCGAAATATTCTTTTGAGTGGAGTAAACATAATTTATAACGCTGGAGGCGATATATCGAGCAAAGCTCGTTATAATATAAATCTTCCTTTTTCTTTGTCCCTGATTACTTTTCCTTTTTCTAAAGTTATCACTCTTTTTCTTAAGCTATTGATTATTTCTTTATTATGAGTGGTCAAGATAATGGTTGTTCCCAATTCATTAATTTTTAATAAAAGTCGAATAATTTCTGAGGTATTATAGGGGTCTAAATTTCCAGTTGGCTCATCAGCTAAAATGATATCGGGTCGATGGACAAGAGCTCGAGCTATGGCTGATCTTTGCCTTTCTCCCTGGGAAAGTTCAGCCGGAAAATTGTAAGCCCTATCAGTCAAGTCAACAATCTCTAAGGCTTCAGGTACCCGCTGGGAAATTTCCTCATCTGTTGCTTCAATTACCTCTAAAACATAGGCAATATTTTCGTAGGTTGTTTTCGAAGGTAAGAGTTTATAGTCCTGAAAAACTACTCCAATTTTTCGGCGGAAATTTGGCAAATTAGCCTTTTTTATTTTATGAACATCTTGATCATTTAAAAAGATTCGGCCTTTAGTTGGTTTCTCTTCGGCTAAAAGAAGTTTTAGTAAAGTTGTTTTGCCAGCCCCTGAGCGACCGGCAATGGAAACAAATTCCTTTTTATTTATTTCAAAAGAAACATTTTCTAAGGCAACAGTATCAGGTTCGTAAATTTTAGTGATACTCTGAAATTTTACCATTATAGTTTTATTTCGGCCTTGATGAATTTATCTAAATTACCATCTAAAACCCCCTCGACATCAGAAGTTTCTAGGCCAGTTCTTAAATCTTTTACCAGCTTATAAGGATGAAAGACATAAGACCTAATTTGATTTCCCCAGCTGGCTGAAACTAATTCTCCCTTAATCTCCTTTAATTCTTTTTGGCGCGATATTTCCTTTAATTGATAGAGTCTGGAAACCAAAACTTTCATCGCTTTTTCTCTATTTAATCCCTGAAGTCTTTCACTTTGACAAGAAACAGTAATTCTGGTTGGTAAATGGGTAATCCTTACTGCTGTTTCTCGGCGGTTAACATATTGACCACCAGGACCAGAAGCCCGGAAGGTCTCTAATTTCAAATCTTCTGGTTTAATTTTGATTTCTTTTTCTAATTCCCTGGGAATTTCAGGTATTACCTCAACCAAGGCAAATGAAGTATGGCGAAGCGATTTAGCTGAAAAAGGAGAAATCCGAACAAGTCTATGAACGCCTGATTCTTTTTTCAAAAAACCATAAGCATAAAGTCCTTTAATTTCTAAAGAAACCTGTTTTGTCCCAATTCTTCCTTGTGGTCCTCCTCCTTCGCCGAACGATTGAGCTAAAATCTTCGTTTTATACCCCGAAATTAGGCAGTATCTTTCGTACATTCTAAGTAAAATTGTTGCCCAATCCTGAGCGTCTTGACCACCAGCTCCAGCATAAATTGACAAGATGGCTGATTCTTTATCGTATTTTCCCGAAAGAAAAGTTCGAAATTCCCCTTTTTTAATTTTAGCTTCAAAGGTCTGGATTTTTTCTTTTAACTCTTTTTGAAGCTTTTCATCAGAAATTTTACTCCATTCTCTCAATTCCTCCAATTCATTTTTTAAGGTTTTCCATTTTTCTAAATCCTGTTTTAAGTTGGATAATTCCTGAGAGATTTTAGTTGCTCTTTCTTTATTTTCCCAAAAATCAGGCTTTTGCGATTCTTTTTCTAACTCCTTTAGTTTTTTTTCTTTTTTAAATAGGTCAAAGACAGTCCTCTAAATAGAGGAGTCTCTTTGCTAAATTTTCGATTTTTTCCTCAAAATTTTTCATAATATGATTATAGCACAAATTTCCTAAAATAAAAGAGTCCTCCCAAGTTTTGCTAATAAGCCGATGGTCGGTCTCGAACCGACAACCTATGCTTTACGAAAGCATTGCTCTACCAGTTGAGCTACATCGGCAGAATTTTGGAGGGCAGAGCGGGATACCGGGATCGAACCGGCGCATCAACCTTGGGAAGGTTGCGTACTACCACTATACTAATCCCGCCAGAATTTTAATTTTTCCCAAATTTTATCCCAAAGACTTTTTTCTTGTTCAACTTCTTCTGGTTCTTGAGTCTCAATTTTCTTAATTACCACTACTTCTTCTCCTGGTTTTTTAAGTCCCAAACGCTCTCTGGCTTCCTTTTCTAAATAGCTCTCCGTTAAACTTTGGTCAACTCCAGCTTTCAATTCTTCATTTTTCAACTCTAAGATTTGAATTTCTTTTTCCAAAGTTCCAATTTGGGAAATAAGGTCTTTTCTCCTTCGATTTATTTTGATGTTGGAAACGATTAAAAAAATTGCTATAGCAAGAGCAAAAAGACCAAATAAAATTGAAAGAAAGATTGCCTGAAAAGACTTTTTCTTTTTAGATTTTTTTGTTATCATATAATATGAAGTTAAAAAAGAAAACGATTTTCAAAATAGTTTGGATTATTGTTATCTCTTTAGTAATCTTAAGTACAATTCTTCTTCTGATTGCTCCTCTGTTTTGATTATACAAAATTAATGAAATTTGAAAAGAGTAAATAAAATAGCGGCTTATTTAAGCCACTTTTGTTTTAAGAATTTGCTCTGTATTTCTTCTCTAGTTAAGATTTTCACTTAATTATCTCTGCTTTGGTCAGCTTTTAAACATCTCAAAAAAGACATTCTGGGGAACTCTGACTTTCCCAATCTCTTTTAATTTCTTCTTTCCTTTTTTTTGCTTTTCTAATAATTTCCTTTTTCGGGTGTAATCGCCGCCGTAAAGAGGAGCGATAACGTCTCTTCTTTTTGCTTTTATGGTTGCTCTAGCAATAATTTTCCCTGAGACGGCTGCCTGCAGGGCAACCGGAAAAAGCTGAGGAGGTAAAATCTCTTTTAATTTATTAACAATTTTTTTTCCTTCTATAAAAGTCCTGTTTTTGGGAACAATTTTAGAAAAAACTTCTTCTTTTTTTCCGGCAATTAAAATCTCTAACTTAACCAGATTCCCTGGTCGATATCCTAAAATCTCATAATTCATTGAAGCATAACCTTGGGTTTGACCCAAAATCTGATCGTAAAATCCAACAATAATTTCTCTCAAGGGAACTTCATAAGTTAAAAGTAATCGATTTTGACTAAAATACTTTCTCTCAATATAATCTCCTTCCAATTTTGCTAAAATTTCCAAAACTCGACCAAGATAATCAGAGGGAGTGATAATCTCCAATTTTACCCAGGGTTCTTGAATTTCTTTGATAATCGAGGGACTGGGCCAATCGCTGGAAGAATAGATAAAAATTGCTTCGTCTTTTTGAGTAATAATCCTGTAGACCACTGAAGGAGTAGAAATTACTAAATTCAAGCCAAACTCCCTTTTTAACCTCTCAGCGATAATTTCGGCGTGAAGGGAACCTAAAAATCCACAGAGATATCCCCGACCAAGGCCTTCTTTTCTTTCTGGTTCAAAAGTGAGGGAGGCATCGTTTAGTTTCAATTTCATTAGAGCCTCTTTTAAAGCTCCGAAATCATCGGGATTTTCAGGGTAAAAACTGGCAAAAACCATTGGTTTTGGCTCTTTGTATCCTGCTAGAGGTTCAATTAAGTGATTGAGTGGTTGAGTGATTGAGTGACTAGTAATGGTGTCCCCCACCCTTACTTTTCCAGCTTCCTTAATTCCAGTAGCCACAAAACCAATTTCTCCGCTTCGCAATTTTTCTTTGGGTAAAAATTCCGGTCTAAAAAAACCTAATTCTTTGACTTTCCCTTCAATTTTCCCAGCCATTAAATAAATGGTTGCTCCATTTTTAATCTGACCGTCAACTATTCGAACAAAACAAATTACTCCTTTATAAGGGTCATGTTTTGAATCAAAAATTAAAGCCCTTAAAGGTTTATCTTTTTCTCCTTGAGGAGGAGGGATTTTTTTAATAATCTTTTCTAAAAGTTTCTCAACATTGGTACCGTATTTGGCAGAAATTTTTATTACTTCATTTTTCTCAACTCCTAAAAGATTAGCTATTTCGTCTGTAGTCTGTTCAATTTTGGCATTTTGAAGATCGATTTTATTAATCACTGGCAGAATGACCAAATTTTGTTTTTTAGCCAAATCTAAATTAGCCAAAGTTTGAGCCTGAATTCCCTTGGTAGCGTCAACTAATAGAATTGCCCCCTCAACTGCTGCCAAAGAACGAGAGACCTCATAAGAAAAATCAACATGGCCAGGGGTATCAATCAAGTTTAGAATATAAGAACCCTTGTCGCTTCGCTCTTCAGAACCTTGTTTTTCGCTCCGCTCAAAATAGGATTTAGAATTTAGGGTGTAGTCCATCCGAACGGGTTGCATTTTTATGGTTATACCTTTTTCTCTTTCTAAATCCATCAGGTCAAGATATTGAGATCTCATTTTTTCCTCTGGAATAGTTTTTGTCAATTCCAAAAACCGATCAGCCAAAGTTGATTTACCGTGGTTGACATGCGAAATTATGACAAAATTGCGAATAAAAGATTGATTTTTCATAAATTACTTTTGAAATCGTCTCAGAATTGAAGATTTAAAGGTTTCAAATTCAGGTGATTTCAGAAAAAAGGCAGCTAAAAGATAAACAAAAAGGCCGATTAAAAGAGCTGCAATTGTCTGGAAAAATACACCAAAAAAAGTATTCATATTTACAAGATTAGCAACAATTCTAAGAGTGAAATAAGTAAAAAATGTCATGGGAAAACAACTAATGAAAATTTTCCAAAAAGATAATAGAAATTCTCTTAATCTAAGATAACTAATTTTTTTATTTAAAAAACAAAAGAGCAAAGAAAAATTAAAAATCCCCGATATCGAAAGGGCTAAAGGAAAACTAAGAACCTGAATATTCTTGATTTCCCGAAGTTTAAGAAAGTTTCTTAAAAATTCCTGAAAGATATTGGAAAAATTTAGTAGAAACCGGGTAAATAAAAAACACAAGGCAACATTTAAAACTATTGAGATTATTCCAATTATTACCGGAGTCTTAGTATCCTGTAGGGAGAAAAAGGCCCGAGCCAAGAGGGGAACGAGAGAAGAAGCAAAAAGGCCAAGAGAAAAAATCCCCAGGCTGGCAGCAGTTAATCTGGTTTCTAACCAGCCAAATTGACCAGTTCCTAAAATTAATCTAACTATCTGGGCTCTTAGCAAAAATATGAGAAGAGAAATGGGAATTATTAAAAAAAGAATTTGTTTGAAAACAGAGGAGAAATTCTCTGAAAATTTTTCTTTTTGACCATTAACCCAAGTTTTAGAAAGGGCTGGAAAAGCAGCGATGGCAAAAGAAATCCCAATTATTCCAACTGGAAAATATTGAAGATTATTAGAGAAATTAAAAATGGCAATACTTCCTGGAATTAAAGTTGAGGCAAGAGCAGTAATGACAATTAAATTTAAATGAGAGGCGGCTGTTCCAATTGTTCTCGGAATCATTAGTTTAAAAATTCTCTTAATACCAGGAAATCTAAAATTAAAAACAGGTTTATAATGGAAACCGGCCGATATGGCAGAGGGAATCTGAATTGCCAAATGACAAAGAGCTCCTAAAATAACTCCATAAGCCAAACCAAAAATTCCAAAGATAGGAACTAAAAATAGAATCCCTAAAATGATGCCAAGATTATACAAAATTGGAGCCAAGGAATAAACTAAAAAACGATTAAAATAGTGCAAAATTCCAGAAAAAATAGCTGATATTCCAAAAAAAATTGGACTAAGAAACATTATTCTAGTTAAGGCAGAAGTTATGGCTTTTTCTTCTATTGTGAAACCCGGAACAATAAAATTTAAAATTTGAGGGGTAAAAATAAATAAAATTGCACAAATAAAAATGAGTAAAATTAAAAAACAATTTAAAACATTATTAGTCAGTTCCCAGGCCTTCTCTTTTCCCTTTTGAAAATACTCGGAAAAAAGAGGTAAAAAGGCTGCCACTATTCCACCTGTAATTAAAATTCCATAAACGAAATCAGGAATTCGAAAGGCAGCAAAATAGATATCGAGTTCGGTTCCGGCTCCAAAACAACCGGCTAAAAGTCGATCCCTTATTAAACCCAAAAAACGGCTGATTAAAGCCGAGAGACCAACTAAAGCAGCAGCAGAAGTAACAGTCCTTGTCTGAGA
>JAHCRF010000002.1:7186-8724 GCA_020148055.1 Patescibacteria group bacterium
GCGAACTACTTTTCCCAGAAGCTCTGATTTATCTTCAGAACTCTTGGTTTGTTCTTGCACCAGGCAGGAGTTTTCCAGCCGTCCCGATTACTCGAGAACGTTGTGGGCTCTTACCCCAACTCTTTTCACCCTTGCCCCTCCCTCTTATTAAGAATAAGAGGGGGTTGGCGGTATGGTCTCTGTGGCACTTTCCCTAGGATCACTCCCGGTCGTCGTTAGCGACTGCCTACTTCCTCGCTCAAGGCGGGGGTGTTCGGACTTTCCTCCAGGCACGCAATCTCTTTTGTGCCCAGCGATTGCCTTGTCTACTTGGCAATTCTATTTTAGCAAAAAAATTTAAAAAAATCAAGTACTCCCCTGCTCGGATTATACCCTTAAAGTAGTTTTTGAATTAAGGGTTGGCTATTTAAAACTTCATTAACTAAGCTATCAGCTTCTTTATTTCTCTTTCGAGAAATCAATTTAAATTTAACTTTTTTGAAGTCTAATTTTAGATTCCAGATTTTTAAAAATAGAGCCTGGATTTCCTGATCGAGAACTTTATATTCCCCATTTAATTGTCTAATTAAAAGCTCAGAATCTGATTTTAATTCAATTTCAGTCGATTTTGCTAATTTTTTTCCAAAGAGGGCCTTAAATTTTTTTAGAGCAAAAATTGCTGCCTGATATTCAGCCACATTACTAGTGGCTTTGCCTAAATATTGAGAACATTTTTTTATGACCTGTTTTTTCTGGTTGCAAAAAATAACCCCAATAGCTGCTGGTCCAGGATTACCTCTTGAGCCGCCGTCTGTAAAAACAATTATTTTTCGCATAATTTTTTGAATTTTCTCACTTACGAACAATTTTTTTCGTGGTGACAGTCACCTTCTAGGAAGTAAAGTGGGAAGTTAGACACTCTTTAAATTTTTCCAAATTTTCGTTTTTTATTCGAAAGCCAGCTGCTTTTGGATGGCCTCCAAAGGTTTCTAGGAGTTTTGAACAATTTTTCATTGCCTTAACTAAATCATTATCAAATGATATCCGAGCTGTTCCCTGGCTTTCTTTTTTGCCTTTTTTAAATAAAAAGACGGGTTTTTCATATTGCCGGGAAACTACCGAAGCTATTGCTCCTAATAAAATTAAACCCCAAGAAAAATCTCCTTCGAAAATGATAGGTTCTTCTTTTTTAAAAATCCTTTCTTCAATTTCTCTTGTTATTTCTCTTATTCTTCTTTTCCTTTCAAAACTTTTTTCAATTAATCGTGAAAGGAGTTCTTTTGTTTCTTCTAAAGAGGGAGCGGTTAAAAGACGGTAACTAGCTGGCAATTGATTTTCAATATCTCTAACATTTAGAATTGAAATAATTTTTGAAATTTTTTGAAAAAGATTTTTATAATTTTCGAATATTTTTTCTTCAAAAAAAACTTTTAACCCTGGACGCCAAGAATTCTCTAAAGATCTAATCCCTTCCTCGATCATTATTTTATTCTCATCTTTCCGGGGCATAACATCAGCTATGGTTCCCAAAGCAACTAACTCAAGGAAATTTTTTTTGA
>JAHCRF010000002.1:8824-97071 GCA_020148055.1 Patescibacteria group bacterium
TATTTTATTCTCATCTTTCCGGGGCATAACATCAGCTATGGTTCCCAAAGCAACTAACTCAAGGAAATTTTTTTTGATCTGGTCATCCATTTTGTTAGAAAAAAGAAGTTCGGAGAGTTTATAGGTTATTCCAACCGTGGCAAGATATTTAAGGGGAGATTTATCTCCCTTTTGTTTTGGGTCAACTACAATTTCGGCATCTGGTAATTTATCTAATATCTCATGATGATCAATAACAATAACCTCAAATCCAAATTTTTTAGCTAACAGAATCTCCTTAAAGTTTGAAATCCCACAATCTAAAGCAATCAAAAGGGCAGGTGCTCTTTCTTTTAAATAATATAGAGCCTCTTTACTTATTCCATATCCTTCTTTTTCCCGGTCAGGAAAATAAATAGTTTCAATTTTTCCTCCTAAGGTTTTAATTGCCTCTTTCAAAACAATAACCGAGGTTGTTCCATCTAAATCGGCATCACCATATAAAATGATTTTTTCTTTATTTTTTATCGCTTTTAGAATCCTTTTTGCAGCTTTTTTTAAATTTTTGATTTCCATTTTTATTTTAAGGCTTCGACTCCAACCAGTTCCTCATCAACAATAAAATCAACCAATGCCCCTCCCCCACTACAAACATGATCAAATTTATCTAAAAGATTTAGTTCCGACAAAACCTTTATTGTCTCCCCGCCGCCTACTACGGAATAGGCGTCAGATTCAATTATTTTTTCAGCAATTTTTCTCGTTCCTTCTCTAAACCTCTTTTCTTCAACAAAACCCAAAGGACCATTCCAAAAAATTGTTTTGGCTGTCATTATTTTTTTTCCAAAAATTTTAATTGTTTCTGGGCCAATATCAGGGATAAATTCATCTCCTTTTAAATCTCTTACATTTTTTAAGATCAAATCCTTATTTTTTTCAAGAACATAGACATCTTTTGTTAAAATCACCTCTTCAGAAAGGTACTTTTCCATTTTTCTCTCTGAAATTTCTAAAGTAAATTTTCCACCAATTAATTCAAAATCACAAAGTTCCTGAAGCTTGTCCAAAAGTTTAATTTTTGTCTCAAATTTTATTCCCCCAATTACTGCCACCAAGGGTTTTTCCGGATTTTTAATTATTCTTGTCAGAGATTTAATTTCTTTTTCTAATAGGAAACCGGCTCCTGAAGGCAGATATTTTGAAAGACCGACAATTGAGGCATGGGGCCGATGACAGCTAGCAAAGGCTTCGTTAATAAAAATATCGCCCAATTCTGAAAGGGCTTTAGTAAATTCTGGATCATTTTCTTTCTCTTCTTTATGAAATCTTAAGTTCTCTAAAAGTAAAATCTCACCAGGAGCCATCTTCTCTATCCAATCTTTAATTTCCTTGCCAATACAATCTTTAGCTTTTACCACTGATAAATCTAAATATTCCATTAACTTTTCCTGAATCTTATCCAATCTTAAATCCTCTACAACCTTTCCTTCGGGTCTTCCCAAATGGCTCATTAAAATTACCTTTGCTCCTTTTTTAATCAAATACTCAATTGTGGGAATGGTTCTTTTGATTCGGAAATCATCTAAAATATCCCCCTTTGAAGTAAGGGGGACATTGAAATCACACCTAACTAAAACTCTTTTCCCCTTGAAATCAAAATCTTTTAGAACTTTCATTGTTTTTATTTAAAGATTTTTTTCAAGGCCCTCCTCAATTCCTCTAAATCAACTTTCTTTCTAGCTGATTTTTTCTCTTCCCGCTTTTTTTTCGAAGGAGAAAAAGGAACAGGTGTCCTCTCTGCCGCCTCTCTTAAAGAAATTGGTGGTAAAGTTGGTTCGGGGGCTTCCTCCGCTGAAGACTTCTTAATTTTCTTTAGACAGCCTTTACAATAAACTGGCCGCATACCATCTGGAGGAAAAATAACCTTAGTCCATTTTCCACACAAAGAACATTTAGCATCATATAAAACCGGTTGAGTGCTAGGTTTTGGAGAAGTAGCTGGTGGTCTAAAGACTTTTGACCAGCGGGTAATTTTATCCTCAACAATTTTTCTTTTTGTTCCGTATCTTTCTCGGGAAACTTTAAGAATTTCTTTTTTCTTTGTTTTTTTTGGTTTTGGAAAAGGAGATAAAGTCTCAGCTGAAAAAGGACGACCGGCTATTCCATCAATCATCAATTTTAAATAAATATTGTATTTTGCCAAATTGACCAAATCAGCAGCAGTGAACTCAGGAATAAACTCTTTTTCTAAATATTCAGCATCTTCAGCTCCTACTCGGAAAGAAACCATTGTCCCAACGTTGCCAAAAACAGCATCCCCAACACTTTCCTCCATCTGGGCGATGTATTGATGACCCAAAGTTAAGGCCAATCTATATTTTCTTGCCTCAGATAAAATATTGACAAATGATTCAGTGGCAAAATTTTGAAACTCATCAACATATAAGAAAAAATCTTTTCGCTTTTCCTCTAAAATATCAACTCTGGACATAGCCGCTAACTGCAACTTTGTAATTAAAAGAGCTCCTAAAAGTAATGAATTATCTTCGCCAATTTTTCCTTTAGATAAATTAACGAGCAAAATTCTCCCCTCATCCATAATCTTTCGCATATCAATTTTTGATTTTACTTGACCAATAATATTTCGAATTAGAGGGTTTGAGATAAATTGACCAACTTTATTCTGAATGGCCGCTGTTGCTTCAACTTCATATCTCTGAGTATATCTGGCAAATTCATTAACCCAAAAGGCTTTAACAACCGGGTCAGTAATCTTTTCAATTATTTTCTTTCGATATTCGGAATCAGCCAACATTCGATTTATTCCTAATAAAGTGGTGTTTGGATATTCAAGCAGAGCTAAAATGGAATTGTTTAAAATATATTCCATTCTGGCTGACCAGACATCTGGCCAGATTTTTTTAAAAACTCCCATTAACCCCGAAGCAACTAAATGGCGATGCTCTACGCCAATTTTTTCCATAACATTAAAGGCAATCGGGTGATCTAAATCAGCCGGATTAAAATAAACAACATCATTAATTCGATTCGAGGGAACAAAGTCTAACAATCTTTCAGCTGCCTCACCATGAGGATCAATAAAACCAACTCCTCGACCTGCTTTAATATCTTGAATAGCCATATTTTCCATCATTACTGTTTTTCCCATTCCAGTTTTTCCAACAATATAAATATGACGGCGCCGATCGTCGGTTTTAATTCCAAATTTCTTTCGGATATTCCGAAAGGTTGTCTCAGCAAAAAAAGTAATTTCGTTGTTCATATTTCAGTTGGTAATTCCGGCGGGGCTTCTCCCTTTTTAGCTGGAATTCTGGGAACACTAGGAGCTGGAGCAACTATTCTACTGGGAAAATGATAAAGAGATGCCAGTTCCTCGGTATTAAGAATAAAAGTTCCTCCTTTTCTAGGATCTAAAGGGCTTCGTCTTCTCACATATTGCCTAAATAGTCTCCTCTTTCTTAAATAGAGCCTTCTTCCAATTAAGATTAATTGAATTTTAGTGATAGTCTTTCCCCAAGGTTTTATACTATTTAAATTTTGAGTATTAAATTCATTAAAAAAGCCAAGAGCTAATTTTAAATTTGGTTTGAAGAAAGCATCTTTTCTCCCAAGATAAATAAATCTAATATTTGTCTCAAAACCGTATTTGGCAATTTTCCCCTGAATACCTTTGATTATATCTATTTCTCCTGGTGAAAGTCTAAGGGCACCAAGTTCTAATTTCTCTAGTTCAGGTTCTTTTTCTTCCAAGGGTTTTCCAGCTATTAATACTCGGCCTGTTCCTTTAACAGCATAAGGAAGAAATGATTCCAGAGAAAGAGGAGTTTTACCCATTAATTTTTGGACAATCCTTTCTCCCTTTTTTACTAAATTTATTTCTTTGAGTGAAATTGGTTTAATCATTATTTGAACCCAAAGCTGCTCCCCGGGCTTTAACTTGCCCATTGATTCTAAAAGATTAGCCATAGGATCAACCCTCTTTTCTTCTTTGACTTCTCTTTCTGTCTCAAATTCTTTATAGGTTCTTAGAGGATAAACCTCATCCTTAAGATTTATCATATCGGAGCCCCACATATCCCATTCTTTTGTCGGAATATTCTGGGGAACATTTTTTGTATAGTCTTCGACTTCAGTAATTTCAACTTCTGGATACTGAGCATAGATACTTGATTCAACAAAGTTTTTAAGGGCGGCGGGAGTTCTGATATAAAAATGGGGGACCCCGTCAATCGAGGCAATTTCTAATGAGTAATCGAGGAGTTTCTTTCCTTCAAACCATTTTTCTTTCCAATTTGGAGAGTCATAGCTCTGCCACAAACTAGCAAAAACACTCTCCATTGCCTTAATTGGCTTTAAAATTTCTTCTGGAAGTTTAATTTCCAGCAAAATCTCTCCAAGCTTTTTTTTCCATAATTCCTGTCGCCACCAAAGCCAGAGAAATAAAAAGGGTCTTAAAAAAAGAAATGGTAGGATAATCCACCACCAACTTTTAAGAGTTTCAAAAAGGGAGTCTAAAGTTAAAACTAAAATTTGGAAATTTGAAATTTCTGGCATCTTTATCTAAAATCCGCCTACCCCAAAATTGGCTGTTCTCCTCTGCCTCCGTATTTGTATTTACCATTAGGAGTTCTTGGAAAATGATTTAGATTAATCAAAATAGTATTAACCTTAATAACTCTTTGTTTTAAGACTCTTTCAATAATTTCTTCTTTAGTTAAAGGTCTTTTTTCTTCTTTTAAAATCATTGAAATTATATCTTTCACCACTCCTGGAACATATCCCCACTCTCTGAGAGCATAAAGGCCTCGACCAACCAAAACAAATCGAGGATCTTTAATTAATTCGTTATGAACAGTCTGAACTAGGGCAGGAGGCTGAGATATTTTTTTATATTTTGAACTATTAATTAATCGAGTAACCTCAGTAAAATGAAGAGGTTTCTTTTCTTTTTTAAATATTAAATAGACACGATCTTTCACCCCCCGGGGATTGATTTCTGGCCAATCTTTTAAACCAAACTGGCCATCTATTCCTGACTGAATTTTCTTTGAAACTTCAAGAAAAGATTGCAAAACCCGAGGAGTTAAAGGTTTTCCGAGATTTGGATCAATCTTTTTAAAGATCTCTTCAAAATTTTGAGGCTGATTAATTTCAGCAAGTTTATTATAAAGGAGGTCTAAAACCGATTTAGCAAAAGTCAGAGAATCAGGACTGATTGTCCAAAGAGAGTAAAAATCCCTGTTTTCAGAAAATCTCTTAAATCGCTCTCCGAGAGTCAATAAGAAAAAGGTTTGATTTTGAAATCTTGGACTACCCAGTAAATTAAGCAAGATTTCCTCTTTTTTTAAATCTCCGAAATCATGAATTTGATTAGAAAAATATTGAAAAACTCCCTGATATTTTTCCAATTTTGGTTTTAGTCTTAAAAATCCATCGGCTTCAATCTGACGAACCCTTTCTCGGCAAATTCCGTAATTTTTTCCAATAGCTTCTAAGGTCTTTCTTTCTCCAGTTTTCAAACCAAAACGCTTCTCAACAACATCCCTTGTTCTTTGAGGTAAATCTTTTAGTAGGTCTTGACAAATTTTTTGGTAATTCAATTTCATTATTCCCTTATATCACAGCCGAAAACTTCTGTCAATAGAAAAGGACTTCCAAAAAAAGCCCTTTTGGCGGACCCGATCGGATTTGAACCGACGATCTTCTCCGTGACAGGGAGACGTGTTAAACCAGGCTACACTACGGGTCCAGTGCCGAGGGTGGGGCTCGAACCCACGACTTCCGCCTTATGAGTGCGACGCTCTAACCAACTGAGCTACCCCGGCCTTATTAGACAATTACTCAAAACTATTATTGTTGCGGGGCTAGGAATTGCACCCAGGCCTCCAGCTTATGAGACTGGCGAGCTACTACTGCTCTACCCCGCTATTTTACTCAAACATCTTAACAAGAATTAAAGCAAAAATCAAGTTTTAAAGGGCCTCCAAATTCAAGAGGGTTTTTTCATAAATTTTTAACACTGTCCTGGCTTCGCCTAAACTTAATCGGTAGGTGGGATCATGGACAATATTACTTCGAATTTTATGAGCTTCCCAAATTTCGTCCAAATTTGGTAAGATGACTTCGCTCAATTGCTTTAATTTTTCCCCTAAAGTCTCACCAGAATATCCCATTCTTTTTAAAATCTTATTTAATAAATCATCGGCCTCAATGATTGCTAATTTACTTTCTGATTCACTAACTTTTTCTAACCTCTTAATAATTTTTTCCCAGGTTTGAGAAACTTTTCTCATTTCATAGGGTTTGAAGCTGAAAAATTCAACCAAATCCTTCAAAAGACGCCTTTTTAACCAATCAGTTTTTAACAGAAGATAAAGAATTCCAAAAAGAAAAGATAAAGAAATAATTAGAGAAAGAATCTTTAAAAAGAAAAAAATAGAAGTTAAATTATTTAAGTCTGCCATAAATCATTTGATTTCATTAAAGACAATTTGATTTCTCAAAGATACCAGCAATATCTAATATCCTATCTTCCTCGAAGGGCTTTCCAATGATTTGAAGGCCAACAGGTAAATTAGTAACTTTGCCACAGGGAATAGAAACAGCCGGTAAGCCAACTAAATTAACTGCTCCCATATAGATATCAGAAAGATACATTAAAAGAGGGTCAACTATCTTCTCTCCTAATTTAAAGGCTGGGGTAGGTGAAGTAGGAGTCATTAGAACATCAACCTTTTTAAATACTCTCTCAAAGTCTTTTCTGATTAATGTTCGAATTTTCTGAGCCTTTAAATAATATGCCTCATAATAACCAGCCGATAAAGCATAGGTACCCAACATAATTCTTCGCCTAACTTCTTCTCCAAATCCTTCAGCTCTTGATTTTAAATAAACATCTAACAAACTTGTTGCCTGTTGCCTGTTGCTTGTTACTGAATATCCGTACTTTATTCCGTCGTACCTAGCAAGATTAGCAGACACTTCTGAAGGCATAATAATATAGTAAGTAGCCAGGGCATGCTCGGTGCTATAAGGAAGACTTACTTCTTCAATATTTGCTCCCAAGGCCTCATATTTTTTAATAGCCGATTTCACTATCTTCTCAACTTCAGGATCAATTCCCTTAGCGAAATATTCTTTAGGAACACCAATTCGTAGATCATCAACTTTTGACTTTTGACTTTTGACTTTTGACTTTGATTCGACTGAAGTCGAATCAAATGGATCTTTTCCAGAAATTACATCAAAAACAATCTTCGCATCTTTTACTGTTTTTGTAATCGGTCCAATTTGATCTAAAGAAGAAGCCATAGCAATAAGACCATAACGGGAAACAGCTCCATAAGTTGGTTTAAGTCCTACTACCCCACAAAATGAGCCTGGTTGACGGATTGAACCGCAGGTATCTGAACCCAAAGCATAACAACATAAATTTCCAGCCACCGCAGCGGCTGAACCACCAGAGGAGCCACCGGGAACTCGAGTCAAGTCATGGGGATTTTTGGTAGGACCGAAAGCTGAATGCTCACAAGAGGAACCCATGGCAAACTCATCCATATTAGTTTTCCCTAAAATCACTGCACCCTGGGCTTTAAGTTTTTTTATACAGGTTGCATCATAGGGAGCAATATAGCTTTCGAGAATTTTTGAAGCAGCTGTACATCTAACATCCTCAACTAAAATATTATCTTTCACAGCTAAAGGGATACCGGCTAAAATCGGAATCTCTTTTTCTCTTAAAATTAAGCTGTCTGTGGTTTTGGCTTGAGAAATCGCTAAATTTTTAGTAATTGTTAAATAGGCAAAAAATTTTTTATCTAATTTTTCAATTCTATCCAAAAAAGCTTTAGTTAATTCCACTGCTGAAAATTCTCGCTTAACTAACCCCTGATGGGCCTGAGTAATGGTGAGCTTATGAAGCTCCATAGCTATAATATCGCTTTTACCCGAATATATCTTTGCTTCTTTTCTGAAGCCATCTCAATTAATTTATTAATTTTTTCTGGTGGTTGTTTCACAATCTTATCCTTTCTCATTAGATCTTTAGCATAATAAGATTTAGCCAAAATAGAGTGAGAAGTTGGCTCGACTTTCTCAGTCTTTACCCCTTTCAGTAAATTGAAATAATCTAAAATTAAAGAGAGCTCCTTTTGCATCTTTTCTACTTCTTTTTGGGTTAAACCCAGTCTAGCTAATTTAGCAATATGTTGAACTTCTTTTTTAGAAATCATAAATTTATTGAGGTGGTTCTAAATATTCCGTTCCTACTAAAACCTTTTCTAATTCATCGAGATTTTCTAAAACTAATCCCGCCCCCCTGACTACAGCTGTCATTGGATCATCAATGATTTCGGTCGGAATTTTTATCTCTTTAGTAATGAGGGTATCCAATCTTCGAAGAAGAGCTCCGCCACCGGCGAGATGAATACCTCTTTTCATAATATCAGATAACAATTCGGGTGGCGTTTCCTCAATCATTAATTTTACGGCACTGACAATTTGTCTAACCGATTTTTCTAAAGCCTTTCTTATATCTTCATCAGAAACCAGAATTTCCTCAGGAAGTCCGGTCACCAAATTTCTTCCCCGAAGGGGCATCTCTTTTTTCTCTTTTAAAGGAAAAGCTGAACCTATGGCAATTTTAATTTCCTCAGCTGTTCTCTCCCCAATTAATAATTTGTATTCTTCTTGACTATGATTGATGATATCTTCATTAAGTTTATCTCCAGCTATTCTCAGACTTTTAGCTATTACTGTTCCTCCTAAAGAAATGACTGCAATTTCGGTAGTTCCTCCACCAATATCGACAATGAAATTTCCTCCTGCTTCTTCAATTGGTAATCGAGCACCAATGGCCGCTGCCATTGGTTCTTCAATCAAAAAAGCTTGTCTGGCTCCGGCATTTTTGGCAGCATCATAAGCTGCTTTTTTCTCTACTTCAGTAACGCCGCAGGGAATGCCGATAATTACTCTTGGTCGAGGACCCAAAATAAACTTTTTCTTCTGGGCTTTTTCTAAAAAATATCTCAACATTTGCTCAGTTACCTCAAAATCAGAAATAACTCCGTTAATCAGCGGGCGAATGGCCGTAACATGAGTAGGAGTCCGACCAACCATTTTTTTGGCGTCTGCCCCTATTGCTAAAATCTGACCGGTTTTTTGATTCACGGCCACCACCGAGGGTTCTTGAAAAATAATTCCTCGTCCCCGAACATAAACCCGGGAGTTGGCTGTTCCTAAATCAATGGCAATATCTTCTGAAAAGTAGGAAAAAAGTTTGTTTAACATAGATTTAATAGGCCTGAGCAAAAATCCATTTTCTGTTTGCTCTTTTTAAACAATAAAGGCATTTTCCTTTTTCTTCAATAGCTTTTTTGGGTAGACACCTTATAGTTGCTTTTGTTTCCTCCTTTATCTTTGCTTCACATTTTGGATCTTCACACCAAAAAGCAGAAATAAAACCTTTTGTTTGTCTCATGATTTTTTTGAATTTTTGATAATTACTGACTTCATGAGTATGCTCTCTCAAAAACTTTTTTGCTTTCTTATATAAATTATCCTGAATTTTATCTAATAATTCTTGAACTTTTACTTTTAATTTTTCATTTTTAATTTTCAATCTTTCATTTAATATATCTCTTCTTACCAGAGTTAGAAATTTTCCTGAAATCTCATCTTTTCCAATCTCAATTCTCAGGGGCACCCCTTTTATCTCCCATTCATTAAACTTCCAGCCAGGGGAATATTGAGTTCTCCCATCAAACTTAACCCTAACTCCCTTTTTTTCTATTTCTTTTTTAATTTGATTAGAAAAAGAGAGAATTTTTTGATTAAAATCTTTTCCTTTTCCAAAAATAGGAATAATTATCACCTGAACTGGGGCTATCTTTGGAGGTAAAACCAATCCCTGATCATCACCGTGAACCATAATCAATCCTCCAATTGAACGAGTAGAAAGTCCCCAGCAAGTTTGCCAAACATATTTCGTTTTTCCATCTCGATCCTGGAATGAAATTTTAAAGGGTTTCGAAAAGTTTTGGCCAAGATCATGAGCAGAACAAGCCTGAAGAACTTTACCATTTGGTGTTAAGATCTCGTAGGCAGAGGTATCACAAGCCCCAGCAAATTTTTCACTTACTGATTTTCTTCCTAAAAATCCTGGAATTGCTAAAAAGTCCTTATAAAAGTCTTCATACATTCTCATCACCCGTTCAACTTCTTCTTTAGCCTCTCTATGAGTTCGATGACAGGTATGACCTTCTTGCCATAAAAATTCCATTGTTCGTAGAAAGAGATAACATCTTTTCTCCCAACGGACGATATTACACCACTGATTAATACGAAGAGGAAGGTCTCTAAATGATTTAATCCATTTTGAATACATAGCATAGATAATCGTCTCCGAAGTAGGTCTAATAACAAGAGGTTCTGATATTTTTTTTCCTCCTCCATGAGTAACTACTGCTAATTCTGGTGAAAATCCCTTTATATGTTCTTTTTCTTTTTTTAAAAGAGAATAGGGAATCAAAAGAGGAAAATAGGCATTTGACACCCCCATCTCTTTAATCATCGAGTCTAAGATCCTTTGCATATTTTCCCAGATTGCAAAACCATAAGGCCTGAAAACCATGCACCCTCTAATTGGAGCATAATCAGCTAATTCGGCTTTAAGGATTACATCAGTATACCAATCTGAAAGATCTTTTGATTTGTTTATTAATTCTTTTTTCTCAAATTTTTTTTTCATGAAAATTTAAAACAACAATCTTTGAATGTCTTTAAAAGTAACAAAAATCATCAAAGCAACCAGTAAGACAAAAAAGAAAGTATTAATTCTTTGCTCTATTTTTTGAGGAATTGGTTTTCTTAGAATTCCCTCAATTCCCAAAAATAGAAGTCTTCCACCATCAACTGCTGGGATGGGTAATAGATTAAACAAACCCATATAAATCGCGAGCATGGCAATAAATTGCAAAAAATAATTTACTCCCAACTGGCCCATCTGGCTAGTTAGAGAAAAAATTCCTACCGGTCCCATCAACTGAACCCCAGTTGGTAACCCCTGAAAAAGATTTTTCAAGGCTTGAATCCAACCCTGAATTATCAAAACAGTCAAATTTCCAGTTGCCAAAATTCCTTCCAAGGGAGCTTCATACCAGGGATAAGACTTAATTACTGTCCTTACCAGAGCTACTCCCATTGGACCTTCCCCTTCTGGCGGAGAAATTCGAGGAACTAAATTCACTTCGAAAACCTCCTTTCCTCTCCCAATTGTTAAGCTAACCTCTTTTCCTTTATTAGCCTCGGTAAATTCTATTATCTCTTTTACCTTATTAACTGTTAATTGTTGATTGTTAATTGTTAATTGTTTTATAATATCGCCCGGTTTTATTCCCACTGCCTCAGCTGGCGAACCAGAAGAGACGGCTACAATTTGAACCAAAGGAGCAATTAAATTCTCATTAACCTCATCCCCAATAGCCCGAGGTATTCCCAAATTCATAACAGTACTTAAGAGAACAGCAGAAATTAACCAAAAGGAGATACATCCTGCGAGGACAATAAGAGCCCGTTGCCAAATTGGCTTTTGACTGAAACTCCGAGTATCTTTCTCTCTTTTTTCCTCCCCATAGATTCTAACAAAAGCCCCAAAAGGTAAAAGATTGATTGAAAAAATTGTCTCACCAATTTTTTTTCCAAAGATTCGGGGGGGGTAACCGATACCAAACTCCTCAACTTTCACCCCAAATTTCTTAGCCAAAATAAAATGACCAAGTTCATGTAAAACTATTAAACCGATAAGACTGACAAGGGTAATGAAAATTGTGAGAATCATAGTGACTATTCCATTATTTCTTTTTTCTTTTTTTCCACCAATTCCCTAATCTTTTCGTTATATTCATCAACTAATTCTTGGAGCTCATCTTTTCCTCGATATTTATCATCTTCTCTAATTTCACCAGCTTTAAATCCTTCTTGAATTTCATCCCAGGCCACTTGACGCCAGTGCCTAATTGTTCTTCTGGTATCTTCCATTTTTCTAGATAAAATGCGAAACAAATCTTTCCGATACTCTTCGCTTAAAGGAGGCAAAGAGATTCTAATTGAATTTTTATCTACAATTGGAGCCATCCCTAAATCTGATTGAGAAATTGCCTTTAGTATTGGCTCAAGATAGGAATTATCCCAAGGTTGGATTAGAACCTTCTGGGGTTCAGGACGGGAGATAGCTCCCAGTTGTTTCAAGGGAAATTTTTGACCAAAACATTCAACCTCAATGTCCTCAACTAAAGAGATTGAGATTCGACCAATTCGAATTTTGGCCAATTCTCGTTCTAAAAAAATAATTGCTTTTTCTAATTCCAGTTTAATTTTCTCAATAATTTCTTTATAATTTTTCATAACTCCAGAACTAACACTTCTAAGGCTAATCTTGGATTGACATTAGTTGTGGAAATATAAAAAATTGTATTTTGAATATGTTCAAGGATATTTTTTAATTTTGATAAAGAATACCTTGATTGGTTGATTGTTGATTGTTGATTGTTGATTGTTGTAATTAGGGCATTTCTAAAATACCTTAACCAAATTTCTAAAATTTCTTTTAAATTTTTTGATTCTAATAATAAATCTTTTAAATATTGAAAACGGAACACCAAAGGAGAATTACAAATTTCAATTAGATCAGAGATTTTTTGTTTTTGATTATCTAATTTTGCTGGCTTTTGAAGGAAGTCTAAAGCCCGACCCGGTTTTCCAAAAGAAAGCAAAGATAACTCCTCGGCTTTATTCTCTGAGAGACCTTGAGAAATTAAATAATTTTTAATGTCTGCTTTTTTTACTGGATAAAATTTAATTTTTTGGACCCGCGAGAGAATGGTTGGTAATAATCTCTCAGGGTACTCAGTTATTAAGATTAAGAGAGTCTTCCCTTTTGGTTCTTCAAGAGTTTTCAAAAAACAACTTTGAGCTTCAGGTGACATTAAATGGGCTTGATCAATAATAACGGACTTAAAAGAAGCCAAATAAGGTTTAGACGCTAATCTTAAACCGAGATCTCTAATTTGAGAAATTTGAATTCCCTTTTTTAAAGGCTCGACTAAAATAAAATCAGGATGGATTCTCTTTTCAATTTCTTGGCAGGAAATACATTTTTGACAGGGTCGGGCAGAAATTTCATTGTTTTGACAATTGACCAATTTAATAAATTCCAGGGCGAAAGTTTTTTTCCCCAATTTCTCTTGACCCTGAAATAAAAGGCCATGGGGAATTCTTCCCAATTTAAATGATTTTTTCAAAAATTGCCATTGTTTTTGATGGTCTATCACCATAATTTATTTTTTTGTCATTAAGGTTTTTTTATAAACTTCGAGATTTTCTAAAACTACCCCCGTTCCTTTAGCGACACAAAATATTGGCTCCTCAGCCAAAAAGGCGGGAACCCCGGTAATCTGAGAAAAGAATCCGTCAATATTTCGCAAAAGGGATCCGCCCCCGGAGAGAACCATTCCCTTATCCATTATATCAGCCGATAACTCGGGAGGAGTCTCTCTTAAAACTGTTTTCGCCGCCTGAACTATCTCAATTAAAACATCGGAAATTGCTTCACAAACTTCATTAGAGCTTATCTTAATCGTCCGGGGTAATCCTAGAATTAAATCTCGGCCCCGAATTTCTAAAAATTTTGCCTCTTTTTCTGGTAAGGCAGTGCCAATTTTTATCTTAATTTCTTCAGCTGTCTGTTCGCCAATGGCTAAATTGTATTTTCTCTTAATATAGTCTGAAATTGCCGAATCCATTTTATCTCCAGCCACTCTAATCGAATGAGAGGTAACAATTCCTCCAAGGGAAATTACTGCCACCTCACTTGTTCCTCCACCAATATCAACAATCAAATGCCCTGAGCAAGAACTAATAGGAATACCAGCTCCAATGGCTGCCAGAATTGGTTCTTTAGCTAAATAAACCGCCCGAGCTCCAGCGGCCATTCCAGCTTCAATTACGGCCCTTCTTTCAGTGGAGGTTATTCCTGCTGGAACACCAATTAATAATTCAGGTTTTAAAAACCGAAAAGACTTTAATGTTTTATCAATAAAATATTTGAGCATTGCTTGGGTTACTCGATAATCAGCAATTACCCCGTCTTTAAGAGGACGATAGACTTTTAAAGTATCCGGAGTCCGACCAATCATTTCTTTAGCCTCTTTACCTACAGCTAAAATTCTATTTTCAGCCAGAGTCACTGCCACCACCGAGGGTTCTTGAAAAATAATTCCTTTTTTGGGAACAAAAATCACTGAATTACAGGTTCCAAGATCAATACCAATTTTTTTGATAAACATATTTTTAAGCGCTTATTCGTTTGATGTCTGCTCCTAATTTTTGAAGCTTTGTATCTATTTTCTCATAACCCCTGTCAATTTGATAAATTCCCTCAATAACTGTCTGGCCTTTAGCTAAAAGAGCAGCAATTATCAAAGAAGCCCCTGCTCTTATATCCCAGGATCCAATTCTAACGCCATGAAGAGGAGTCTTTCCGTAAATGAATGTTCGATGGGGATCGACTATCTCTATATCAGCTCCCATTTTTTTAAGTTCCTGAACATAATTGAAGCGATTTTCATAAAGGGGGTCATGAATTAAACTTTTTCCCTTAGCTTGAGTTAAAATTGGGACAGTTATTGGCAGAAGATCGGTTGGAAAACCAGGATAAGGAAAGGCTTGAACTCGAGTAGCTTTTAAATCTTGGGACAAATCCCCCACTCTTACAAAATTCTTTCCCTTTTCAAAATCTACTCCAATTTCCTCCAATTTATCGAAAAAAATATCTAAATGCTCAGGAATTATATTTTTGACTTCAATCCTACCCGGAGTTACTGCTCCAGCTGCAATAAATGTTCCTGCTTCTAACGGATCGGGACAAATTTTGTGAAAAGTCCCTTTTAATTTTTCAACTCCTAAAATTAAAATTGTATGGGTTCCGAGGCCAGCAATTCTCGCTCCCATTTTTTTCAGCATAAAACCCAAATCCTGAACCTGGGGTTCAGCTGCTGCCCCCTTGATAATTGTCTTTCCAGGGGTCTTCACAGCAGCTAACATCAAATTTTCAGTTGCTGTAACACTAAATTCCTTTAAGACAATTTCTTTACCTTCAAGATTTTTTGCCTCAAAAAAATAAAACTCATTTTCGTTTTCAATATTAGTTCCTAATTTTCTTAAGGCCTCCAAATGGGTTGTGATCGGTCGAACACCAATCCTGTCTCCCCCTGGATGAGGAATTTTGAATTTTTTAAATCTTGACAAAAGACCTCCGATTAAAAGGACTGAAATTCGAGTCTTTGGTATTTTTTCAAAATCCATCTTCTGAGGATCGAGGTTTCGGGCTTTTATTTTAACCTTTCTCTGATCTACAAAATCAACTTCTACTCCCATACTCTTTAAAATTTCTATTAGATTCAAAATATCTTCAACTAAAGGAAGATTATCAACGATTACCTCTTCGTCAGTTAACAAAGCTGCAACTAAACAGGCTCCGGCCGAATTTTTATAGCCTGAGATTTCGACAATTCCCTCCAAGCGCTTTCCGCCTTGAATAATAAATTTGTCTGGCATGTCTGTTTTACCCAGTTAGTACAACTTTGACATCCATAACCCAATAAAGTTGGGTTACGGGAAATCTCGCAAGGCGAGTCGAAGTTGTCCTACTGGGCTTATTCTAAATCAAAATTTAAAATTTATCAAGTTGCTTAAAAAACCCAGAAAAATATTTTATATTTTTATTATACACTTTGTTAGAAATTGAAAAAATAAAAAATCCCGGAGAGCTATTATTCCCGGGACAGGTTTATTTGGTGTTCTTGAACATTCGTTTATTTAACTCACTTATCTTAATTTCCCCAGATGGCGTTTGCGTTATGTAATATATATGTGCCGATTTTGCTTCTTCGGGATCAATTCCAGCGCCAATAGCTGCTATACGACCTCCGATTATCAAGATTTTTTTCTCTGGTCGCTCAAAAAGTTCTTTAAGGAAAGGTAATACTCTCTCCCTAATACTCTTATATCTCGTCTCTATGTATTCATCAACAGGAATTTCTTTTCCATCAGCAAGAATCATGTATTTTTCGTCCGGAGAAAGCACATCGAGTACTCCCACTATCTCTGAAACAATATCCGCCCTTTCTACCCGTAACGATAAGACACGATTCTCTATGCCTTGGTGCTTCTCCTGAAATTACGTAGCCAATTTCATCAAGGGGTAGCTTAGATTTTAATTTTCCCATCTGTTCTCTTCCTTTTTGCGTCAAGAAACCATTAGGATCTGGGGTAGCCTCGCCATGGGTTACCAAAATAATTAATTTTGCCATTTTTATCATCTCATATTCTTTTTAAAGATCATTGAATTAGCAAATCTTGACTAGCCCTCCCTTTATGCTAGAAGCATAACAAAGTGATTAATTTTTGTCAATTTTTTTATTGTCTATTCTTCAATTTTAATTTAGAATAAAAATGAGATTCATGACTAAGCGAACTCGTACAATTTTATTTTTTACCTGTTTGTTTTTATTTCTTTCAATTGCTCCTTTGGTTGTTTTTTATTCTATGGGTTATCGATTTGATTTCGATTCAAAAAAAATTGTCCAGACCGGAGGATTTTATTTTAAAGTCTGGCCAAAAAGTGTCCGAATTTATTTAGATGGAGAATTAAAGAAGACTACAGATTTTTTCTTTGGTTCAGCTTTCATTGAAAATTTATTGCCAAGAAAATACGAAATTCAAATACAAAAAGAGGGGCATCACCTCTGGAAAAAAACTTTAGAAATAAAAGAAAAACAAGTTACCGAGGCGAAAAATATTATTTTAATTCCTAAAAATCCTAGCTTCACCATTTTGGGTAAGGAGGTAGAAGATTTCTTTTTCTCGCCCGATAGAGAAAAAATAGTCTTAAAAGAGGAGGAAGCTTTAAAACTTTTTGAAATAGAAAGGAATATTAAAAGTTATTTAATTAAAGACATTTCTGACCAAAATTTTAAAGAGCTATTTTTTTCGGCTGATTCTAAAAAAATTTTATTGAAATTTGAGACAGAACATGCCTCTGAGGATATTCTCCTTTCGGTCGAATATCAACTTTTGGAATTAGATAAGCGTCCTTTTTCTCCAATTAGGCTCGATTTTTTAGATTCCGAAATTAAAGAAATTTTTTTCAATCCAAAGGATTCCTCAAAAATATTCTTTCTTAAAAATGGTGAACTTTTTGAGGGTGATTTGGAAAAAGAAGAAATCTCTTCCTTGCTCTTGAAAGATATTTTAGCTTACCAAATTTTAGAAGAGAATATTTATTATCTTGATAACTCAGGCTTCATTTTTAAAACTGATTTTTCTTTTAAATTTAAAGAAAAGATAAATGCAGTAGCTTTTCCAATTAAAAATGAAACTGATTATCAGTTAAGTATTCTTAAAAATTTTATTTTTCTTCAAGAGAATAAAAATCTCTATTTATTTAACTCAGACTCAAAATCTTTTGAGAAATTTTTTGAGCCAGTAAAATCTTTAAAGATATCTCCCGATTATAAAAAAATAGTTTATTTTAGTGACTACGAAATTTGGATTTTATTTTTAGAAGATGTATTTGACCAGCCCTGGAAAAAAGCTAAAGAGAAAGTTTTTCTAACCCGTTTTTCAGAAAAGATTGAAGATTGTTTTTGGTATACCTCACATTATTTAATATTTAATACAGTTTCTAAAACAAAAATCGCCGAAATCGACGATCGAGATAGAATAAATATTTATGACTTAATAGAGTTTAAAGATTCAAAAATTTTCTTTAATGAAAATGGTAAAAAAATCTATGTTTTAAGTGGGGGAAACTTTTTTGTTTCTGAAAAATTACTCCCCTAAGGACGAGAAATAAAAAGATTATCTTTGAGGTAAAATCGCCAAGGTTTTTTCGCCCAGGAGCCGGCATAATCAATGCCGATTCTTTTTGTAGCGACGATGTCGCTTTCTTTGATTTTTATTCCCCTATCTTCAAGCCAAATCCTTTTGCTCTTGGTTAAGTCTTCCTCATCAAAGGATTTATCAAGTTTTAACCAGCGGCATAATTTTCCAGGTCCTGAAGCTACTTTTTTCAATCTTGCTTTTCCATTTAAAGGCTCTAAGGCTCTAATTAAAACACACTCAGGTTTACCTGCTTTCTCGGTTGTAATATTTAATTGCCAATATATTCCATAACACAAATAAATGTAGATGCGCCCGCCAATCAAGTATTCAGTCTTACATCGCTCGGTGATTTTTCCCCCAAAGGCATGGGAAGCTCGATCTTCAGGCCCAATGTAAGCTTCGGTCTCAACAATTTTTCCTACTAATTTTTTTGAACCAATCTTCCTCACTAAATATTTTCCCAAAAGCTCTTTAGCTACGATTAAGGTCGGTCTTATATAAAATTGTCGCTTCACTCTCCTTCGTCTTCTTCTCAGGCGGTCGCCTGTAGCGACCTTCGTTCCGCTCCTTAGACACCTTCGGTTTCTAACGTTTTCGCCTTCGGCGAAAGCCTGTTTTTCCACCACGGGGAGATACCCAATCTCCCCGACCCCTTCTGTGTAATTAATTCGAGCTTTTCGAGCTCTCTTTAATTTTCTTGAAAGTTTTTTTATCATTGGTTCACGACATTTTAAACAAAAACAGCTAAAATAGCAGCTGTTTTGATTTCAGTAAAATTTATTTACCCAGTAGCACAATTTTAAATACCTAAAAGCGAGTTTAAAATTTAAACTTGTACGTTGCTCGAGGTAGTTTTCCGAACAGTTAATTCGAGGTTGTACTACTGGGTTTAACTTCACCTTGGGCCTCTATTTTCTTTTTAAAATTCTCCCAGCTAACATTTCCTTCACCTGCCGCAGAACATATTTCTTTAAACTGACAATATTGACACTGCCAATTTCCTGGCCATTCCAAAATTCTTGGAGGAATGACATTGGAATCAATTTTTGTTTTAAGGTCAGATAATGCTTTTAAAAGAGTGTGAGCTCGCTTGGGATCATAAAACATCTCGAATTCTTTTAGTTCCTGACTGTCTTTATTAACATAAAGCAATATTCCTTTTTGAGGGTCCAAATAATGAAGATAGAGTTGGATTTGATTAATGTGTTCCTCTTTTGGTTGATTTAAATTTTTAAAAACCATACTGTTCATGCTTTTAATATCAAGTACATACAACTCTTTACCATCACTAATTATTGCATCAGCTCTTCCTCTGATTAACTCTTGAGGAGGGATATCAACCTCTGAAGCAACTACATGAATTTCTCTCATAGAAAGTAAGGGCTTCATAATGAGCCGATGAATAGAATCACCATGGTCAAATAACCTCAAAACCCTTGCTTCCATTTCTTCTCTGGGAGCCTTCTTGAATTTAAAAAATATTGCTCGGGAGCATTTTCCGGCATCAGTAATATAAAAATGATGCTGCTCTCTGTCTTTTCGTTGATCCAAATAAAATTTATTAATAAGTTCTTTTAACATATTAACGTTTCTGCCACTGAGGAGCTCTTCTCGCGCGCTTTAATCCAAATTTTTTTCTTTCTCTCATTCGAGGATCTCGAGTTAAGAAACCGGCTCTTCGAAGACGTTTTCGATAATCGGGATTAAAGAGAATTAAAGCCCGAGCTATCCCATGTTTTATGGCTTCAGCTTGAGCATGAAGACCTCCACCTTTTACTCTAACTGAAACTCTAAATCGATTAAGAGATTTCATTTTTTTTAATGAGGATTGGGCAACCTGCTGAAGTTCTAAAGTAGAAAAATAAATATTGAGAGGTTTTTCATTAATCAAAACAGTTTTTTCTCCACGGGTAAAAAGACGAATCCTGGCCACTGCCGTTTTTCTTCGGCCAACTGCCTCAAAATACCTTTCCTGAATTATCTTGGGTTTTTTAACTTTTTCTTTTGAAACTGCTTTTTTAACTTTGATTTTTTTTGTTTTTACCCTTTTTTGGGTTTTGGTTTTTTTTATTTTTTTAGGTCTTGGCATACACTATTTTTAATCTTTTAATTTGTTTTTTCTGTAATTTATTTTTAGGTAACATTCCAAAGACAGCCATTTTAAGAACCTTAGCTGGATTTTTAGCAAAAAGTTTTTTGAGAGAAATTTCTTTTAAGCCTCCGGGGAAACCAGAATGACGATAATATTTTTTTTTCTCCATTTTTTTACCAGTAAATCTAATTTGATTGACATTCTTAACAGTGACAAAATCGCCCATATCCTTATTGGGCTGGAAATCGGGTTTGTTTTTACCACGCAATAAGATAGCAATCTTAGTTGCCAATCTTCCTAGTACTTTGCCTGAAGCATCAATTGTATGAGTCTCTCTCTTCATAACTTATTTTACTAATTCTATTATGGCCATTTTAGCCCCATTCGATTTCCTTGACCCGAGCTTAATAATCCTGGTATAGCCACCGCTTCTTTCTTTGTATCTTAGTCCAATTTCATCAATCAACTTTTTAACTATTTGAGGAGAAAAAAATTTTGCTAATAAACGCCTTGAAGCTAAATTTCCCCTTTTTGCTCGGGTGATAAATTTTTCTACAAAAGGACGTAATTCTTTTGCCTTAGCCTCAGTTGTCCTTATCTTTTCATTTAAAATCAGGGCGGAAGCCAACGATTTTAAAAGAGCTTTGCGTTGATTTAGTTTACGGGAAAGTTTTCTACCACGTTTACGTTTTCTCATATGATTCTTACTTTAATTCCAATTTTAGTTTCTTTAATGCTCTTTTAATCTCCTTTACTCCCGCCTGTCCCATCCCCTCTAATTTCAATAGGCTCTTTTCGCTTTTCCTTAAGATTCCAGCAACAGTTTTAATATTATTTTTTAGTAAAGCATTTAGAGTTCGAGTAGAAATCTTTAAATCCTCAACCCCAATTTTATTAAATTCTTCTTCAACTTTCTCTTTTTTAACTGGTATTTCCTTGGGTTTATATTTCTCGCCCAAGAAAGCGAAATGTTGAGTCAAAATTTCTAAAGCTTTGAAGAATGCTTCCTCAGGAGTAATTGTTCCATCGGTTTCTATTTTCAGGATTAATCGGTCAAAATCAGTTCTTTCTCCCACTCTCATATTTTCCACCCGACAGGCTACTTTTTTTACCGGAGTAAAGATGGCGTCTAAAGCAATTACTCCTACTTCCAATTTCCCTCTTTTCCTTCTTTCAACTGGAAGATAACCTATTCCCTTTTCAATTTGAATTTCCATTTCAAGCTCAGCTTTTCTATTAGTTAAAGTAGCAATAGGGGCATTTTTGTTTATCAATTCAGCTTGGGAAGGCAATTTGAAATCGGCTCCTTTGACTTGTTTTTCACCTTTAATTTTAAGGACTGCTTTTTGGGGCTCATCGGTATAAATCTTAAATCTCAATTGCTTCAAGTTTAGAAGAACTGAAATTACATCCTCCATCACCCCTGGAAGAGTTGAAAATTCGTGTTGAGCACCCTTAATTTTCACTTGAGTAACTGCTGCTCCTGGCAAAGAAGAAAGTAAAACCCTCCGGAGAGAATTGCCAATAGTTACTCCATAACCAGGATATAGAGCCTCAATCTTAAAGGAAGCTCGGTTTCCTTTTTTTTCAATAATTTTAGGTGGAAGAGGAAGAGGAATCATATGTTCATTAAATGTTATCGTGAGTAAAATTCAAAAATGGTTGGGATTTCAACTGGGGGCACAGCTTCTTCTAAGGAAGGTACAGCTGTAACCTTTCCTGTTAAGGTTTTAATATTTAAGGAAAGCCAAGAAGGAGGCTGATATTTTTTCAACTTGGCTCGAAGATTTTTAAATGTAAGTCTCTTTCGAGAAGTTTGGCGAAGAGTAATCTTATCTCCTTTTTTTAGTTGGAAACTGGGAATATTAACCGGTTTCCCATTAATTAAAAAATGACTATGACTAACTAATTGGCGAGCCTGAGCCCGAGAGGAAGCGAATCCCAATCGAAAAATTACATTATCTAAACGACTTTCTAATTTCTGAATCAGGAATGTTGCAGCGTCTTCAATTTTCCCTCGAGATTCTAAGGTTTCCTTTATATATCTCTTAAATTGACGCTCCTCTAAATTATACCAATTTTTTAATCTTTGTTTCTCCCTTAATTCCTTTCCATATTCAGAAAGAGCCCTTAATCTTCTTTTTCTTTTCTGTCCCGGCGGATAAGGCCTTCTTACCATTGGACATTTTGGAGACAAACATTTTTCCCCCTTTAAAAAAAGCTTTACTCCTAATCTTCGACAGATTCTACATTTTGAGTCTTGCATATTATACTCGTCTTACTTTTGGCGGTCGACAGCCATTGTGAGGAATAGGGGTAACATCTTGAATTGAAATAATATCCAAACCTCGATTAGCCAAAGATCTAATGGCTGATTCTCGACCAGAACCTATACCCTTTACTAAAATTTCGACCCTATCTATCCCTAATTTTTTGGCTCGCTGAACCAAAACCTCAGCTACTTTAGAAGCAGCAAAAGGAGTGCCTTTCTTTGTCCCCTTAAATCCGACATTGCCGGCACTAGCCCAGGTAAGGGTATTCCCCTGGGAATCAGTCAAGGTCATTATTGTATTATTATAAGAAGAAAAAATAAAAACCTTCCCTTCTTTAATTTTCTGAGGAACCTTAATTTTAATCTCTTTTTTTACGGCTGCTTCTACTCTTTCTCTTTCTTTCAAAAGTTCTTCTTCAGTTTTTTTAATAATTCTTTTTTTACCCACGATTTAAGTGAACCAAGTTAATTAAGAGATTAAGTTAATTTTTAAATTACCTTTCCTTAACTTAATCTTAATCGCTTAATCTTCTTTATTTTGGTGATGGCGGTGGCTTTCTTCCCGAGCCTACAGTCTTTCTTACATTTCCTCTAACTGTCCGGGTATTAGTTCGAGTTCTTTGACCCCTAACTGGTAATCCTTTAATATGACGAATCCCCCGAAAGGTTCCTATGTCTTTTACTCTTTTAATATTCATCATTATCTCTCTTCTAAGTCCTCCCTCAATTTTATATTTTTTTTCGATATTTCCTTTAAGTCGAGAAATCTCTTCGGGCGTCAAATCTTTAGCCCGGCGCCGACCTTCAATTCCAACTTCAGCTAAAATCCTTCTACTTAAAGAAAGACCTATTCCATAAATATAGGTTAAAGCAATCTCTATTTGTTTTTGTTCTGGAATATTAATTCCGGCGATCCTTGGCATTATTCGTAGAATTCAGGATTTAGAATTTAGGGTTCAGGTTTTTAGTTTGTAATAATTTTTTACTAAGCTTCAGAACCTAGGCGCTATATTCTAAATTCTATATCCTAAAACTATCCCTGACGTTGCTTGTGTTTAGGATTTTTACATATTACATATATCCTTCCTTTGCGCCTCACAATTTTACATTTTTTACAAATTTTTTTAACTGACGATCTAACCTTCATGCTTTATTTACCCCGGTAAACAATTCTCCCTCTTTTTTTATCATAGGGACTAATCTCCACTGTCACTCGATCTCCTGGTAAAACTTTAATTCGATAAATCCTCAATTTACCAGCCAGATGGGCAATTATTTCTTTTCCGTCATCTAACATAACCCGAAAATGGGTACTAGGTAAAGCCTCTATCACCTTACCTTTTTTTCGTAAAATTTTTTTCCGGGGATTCATCTTGTAATTATTAAAAATAGCAAAAATTTATAATTTAGTCAACCCTTATTCTTAACTTGATTTTTTCAATATTTTGAGGAACTTTTTTCACCCAAAATGGCCAGGCACTTATTTGAGCTTTAATAATACCTGCTTGATTTTCTAAAAGAACCTTAGTCTCTTCCAAAGATTTCCCTTTTAAGTTTTCTCTCAGAAGAGAAAGATCAATATCTAAGTAAATTTTAGCTGAGAACTTCAAATTTAAGATAATTTTTCCTGATTTAAGGTCGATTGATTCTGGCTGAAAGTCAACTTTTAAACTTTCAGTCTGAAATTTCTTATTTTGGGGAATTTGGGCCAAAATGAATTCTTTGGCAAAACTTTCAAGATCAGATTTTTTAAAAACTAGAGCTTTAGACTTTGCTTTTACCTGTAAGTTAAAGAATTGAACTTCAGCGCCTGGCTCAACCCCTGGAGAAGTTTCTAAAATCTCTTCTTTTATTGCCTCCTCCAAGAGAATGAAATCAGTCAAAATTTCGTTCTTTAAAGATTCATTTAGTCGAGCAAATAGCATTTCAGTTAAAATATTTTTTGCTGTTTCTAAATCGTCTTCAGTAACTCTTTGGATTTTTCCGCCACCTCCCATTGGTTCAAAAGATTCTCCATGAATATAAAAGAACAAATCGGTACCACTTAGTCCGGGAACAGAAAATTTAGAAGGCCCAATGTTATATTTTTCACCTTCACCAGGACGACAAGCTTCTACTTTAATATCGATATAACTTTTAGCAGGAATAACTATTTTTTTTGATGAACAAAAATAGAGCACCTCTTCAAAAGGAGGTTGAAATCGGGTTCCTGACCTTAAAGTAACTAAGAGATGATAATTATTATAAACTCGAATTGTACCCTCAGCTTTCTTTTCAATTTCACCAGAAGAGGGAAATTCCTGAGAAAGGGCCTCTGTAATTTCAAAAATCCTTGCCGGGATAATCCCCTCGAGGGAATCTACTTGAAAAATTTTAGTGTTAGCAATAATCTTTTCCTCAAAATTTAAAATCTCAGTTTCTGGCCAAATCTCAATTTCTACTTTAGCTAAGGTGAAATAACTAATAATTCCGAATAGAATCAAAAATAAAAAGGCAAAAACCAAACCTTTTCTAAATACTCTAGAAGAAGGTGTCTTCTGTTTCTTAATTTTCTTTTCAGCTAATTTTTTTGGTGGTAAAACATCAAAAAATTTTTTCCTAGTCATAAGAAATCAAAAGGAGGGGAATTTCTTGAGGGCTGTTGAGGCCCTGAGTTTTATCTCCAATGTTTTTTAAATCTTTAGGATAGACAAGACTCACCTTCGGTTTAAAAACAAAAGGAAAGTCAGTCCAATCGCCTTTTTCTAAAATTTCTGGAATTTCTGGCAATAAACTCCCCCCACCAAAAAGAAAAATATTGGAAGGCAATAATTTTTTGGAAAATTTCTTTAAAGTTTTTTTAAAATTTTTAAACCAATCTTGAACATTATCGGAAAAAATTTCTCTAACCTTTTTTCTTGTTTTCTCTGATAAAAGTAACTGGGAATAATTGTGTTTTAAAACTCTTGCATCTTGAAAACTTAACCCTAAAACTTGGGAAAGCTTTCGGGTAAAATCAACTCCTCCCTTTTTAAATTCAGAAATTCCTTTTGGTTTCCCCTTTTCCATTAAAAAAATGTTTGAAAATTGGCCACCGATATCAAGGAAAATAGCATTTATCTTCTTTTTTTGGAAAAGAAGGGGCAGATTTTCAATCTGATGGACTGTTTTAGAAATTTTTAAATCTAAATCTTGGCAAATTTTCTTGATCTTTTTTAAATAATATTTTGATAAAAAAACAGTTAAAACTCTAAAATCAAGATTTTTACCATTCAATCCTTGGAGTGAAGGGACTTCATAACCATCAATTTTTATTTCCAGAATTTTTAGATTAGAAAAAAAGAAATCTTCGGGTAAGAGGCCCACTTCTCGAGCGAATTCTTGAGAAAGTTTTTCTTTAACCGAATCTGAAACCTCTTTATAAATTTGATTTTTTTCAATCTCACTAATAATTTTTTTCTGATTTTTTCTTTTAAAATTTTGAGATACCACCCTTCCTCTTAAAACATTAGCTGGTAGTCCAAGAAAAAGAGTATCTGTCTTTACTTTGGTCTTCTTCTGAATCTCTTCAATTACTTTTGAGATTGCTTTTTTAAGAATTTCTTCCTCAAAATCTTTAGTATCAAAAACTCCAAATTGCTCAAAATATTGCAATGCGCTTCCTAAAATTATGAGTTTTTTATTTTCATTTTTAAAAATTAAGGTCTTTACTGTTTCAGTTCCGATATCTAAGGCTAAAAAACATTCCGGCTTAGGGGCCCGCCAAAAGCGGGAGGGAGGTGGAGGGGTTGTAGTCTTTTTTAAAAAAGGCGATTTAAACTTCATCTTTTGATTATACCACAGAATATGAATTTTATTCCAAGATTGCTCTGATCCGCCTTACCCCCGCGCCCGATGAGTCTTCTCTAATGATTTTAAATCTACCTAATTCTGAAGTTCTTTTGATATGGGGGCCAGCGCAAATTTCTTTTGAAAAAACTTGGCCTGAGGGATCCGAAGGGTCACCTATTGAATAAACACTGACAATTTTAGGATATTTTTCTTTGAAAAAAGCGAGAGCGCCTGATTTTAAGGCCCGCTCATAAGACATTTCTTCTTTCTTTATCTTCAAATCTTTTTTTATTTTTTGATTAACTAAATCTTCAACTTTTTTAATCTCCTCAGTTGTTATTTTTTGGGGATGGGAAAAATCAAAACGAAGTCTTTGAGGACTAATGTCTGAACCCATTTGTTTAACATGAGATCCTAGAATTTTTCTTAAAGCGGCGTGGAGTAAATGGGTTGCGCTATGGAGTTTAGTAGCTTCATAAGTTGCTTCTCTTCCCACTCCTCCAAATTTTTTCTCTACTCCTGCCCGAGAAATTTCCCGATGTTTTTCAAGGGCTTTTTTAAATCCTTCAATATCAATTTCCAATTTTCTTTCTTTAGCTAATTCTTGAGTCAGTTCTAAAGGAAATCCATAAGTATCGAAAAGATGAAAGGCGTCAATTCCTGAAATCTTTCCTTTCGCTGAAATCTTTTCAAACTGTTTCAGGCCTCGTTTGAGAGTCTTTCCAAATTTCTCTTCTTCATTTTGAATAATGGTTAAAATATCAGCTTGTCGTGATCGGAGTTCAGGATAAATATCTCTGTAAATTTCAATAACTTTTTGAGCTAAAGAAATTAAAAAATTTTTAGGCAAATTTAATAATCTCCCAAATCTAATTGCCCTTCTTAAAATTCTTCGCAAAACATATCCCCTTTCTACATTTGAAGGGAGAATTCCTTCTGACGCTAAGAAAACCGAACCTCTGGTGTGATCAGTAATAATTCTATAAGGGATAGGATTAAGAGAATAGGGTTTAGAAGAATTTTTTGAAATTTCCTTAATAACTGGCTCGAATAAATCGGTCTCATAGACTGAGGGTTTTTTCTGACAAATCATAGCTAATCTTTCCAATCCCATACCAGTATCAACTCCCTTTGGTTTTAAAGGACTTAATTTTCCATTCTTATTCTGATAATATTCATTAAAAACTAAGTTCCAGAGTTCAATAAATCTACCACAGTCACAATTTGGAATACAATTTTTTCCTTTCTGACATGATTCGCCAATTAAATCATAGTGAATCTCAATTGTTGGGCCACAGGGTCCTTCTTGACCAGTTGGTCCCCAGAAATTTTCTTTAATACCGAACTTGTAAATTCTGTTTTTTGAAACCCCTATTTTTTTCAAAATTTCTAAAGATTCTTTATCTTCTGGAATATTTTCCTCACCTTTAAAGTAGGTAAACCATAATTTTGAGAGAGGGATTTTAAAATTTTTGGTTAAAAGTTCAAAAGCCAATTCAGTTGTCTCTTTCTTAAAATAATCTCCGAAGCTAAAATTTCCTAACATTTCAAGAAAAATTAAATGTTTAGTATCACCGACTTCTTCAATATCAGAAGTTCTGAAGCATTTCTGACAGGAAGTAACTTTATTTCCATAAGGAGAGGATTTTCCTAAGAAATATTCTTTAAACTGCTGCATCCCGGCGGTGGTAAATAGAACAGTAGGATCTGATGGCAAAAGCGAAGAAGACGGTACAATTTTATGTCCTCTTTTTTCAAAAAAACCCAAAAATTTTTTTCGAATTTCCAAGGATTTCATAATCTAATTTATATTTTACAATTTTAAAGGCCACTTTAAAAGTGGCACTTTTAGAGAGCTCGAGAACCTTTTATTAAAAGGTTCTCGAATATATGCCTTCGGCTACGGGTATAAGGTCCCGAGCCGAAGGTAACCTCTAATTTTTGGCGGCTGGACACCTTTTTCTGAAAAAGGGGTCCACTTTTGTTAGGAATATCGATCAGCCACCGTTGAAGCTACATAAGACTCTGGTTTAATTTTTGGCTCAAAGCCATTTCCTCGAATTAAACCAGTAACTTCTTTTATCATATCTCTTGTCTGACCGTGCTCTCCAATATCAGCATGAATATAGCGAAGCTGATAATTAAAGACATCAGGTTCGTTTTCCATTTTTTTCTCAAAGTTCTCTCTTAAAAATAGAGCTAATTGACAAGATAATAAAACTTCTTCTAAAACTCGCATTTTCCAATTGGAAAATTTTTTTCTTATAGATGAAGGATAATTTATTTTCTTAAGAAAAAATCTCCCTCCTTCTCCTACTCTTAAAATAACCACTGCCACCGGAAAATTGAATTTCTCTCCAGAAGAAGAATCACAGCCAACAATAATATCGTAGAATTTCTCCGGTTTCTCTTTTATGTAGCTCAGCATTTCTTCCATCACTTCTTCAATTTTCAGATTTCCCCGGCTGGGATTATAAAAATAGCCTTTTAAGAATTTTTCCATATTATTATATTAAAATAGCAAAAAGCACAAAAAAGTCAAGCTTTTAAATCAAGATTTAACTCTACTGACACTTCTGAGGATTTTAATAAACTCTCGTGGATTCAAAGAAGCCCCTCCAACTAGAAGTCCCTGGAAATTAGCTTCCCTTACATAATCTGTAGCATTTTTAGAATTCACGCTACCCCCATAAATTATCCTGAGATTTTCAGCGATACCACGTGAATATTTTTTGACTATCATTTTTCTAATGAGCAAACCCATTTTTTGAGCTTCTTCCACATTGCAAGGTTTTCCAGTTCCAATCGCCCAGACAGGTTCATAGGCGATTGTAATTTTTTTGATTTCCTTTTTTGAAATTTTTGGGAGGCCTTTTTCAATCTGAGATTTTAAAATACTCTGGGTCTGACCTTTTTCTCGTTCCTCTTTGGTCTCCCCAATACAAAAAATTGGATTTAATTTAACTGATATCGCAGCTTTTATTTTTCTATTTATTATTTCATCGGTCTCACCAAAATATCTTCTCCTCTCAGAATGACCTAAGATTGCATATTTGCAGCCAAGATTTAAGAGCTGTTTTGGCGAAACTTCACCAGTAAATGGTCCTGCTTCCTTCCAAAAACAGTTCTGTCCGCCTAGTTTGATACTTGATACTTGATACTGGACACTTGATAAATAGGTAAATGGCGGGCAAATTACTACCTCAACATTTCTTATTTTTTTTATTCCTCTTTTGGCCGAGTTAAAAAGCCGCTTAGCTTCAGCTGAACTTTGAGGATTCATCTTCCAGTTTGCGACAATTAATGATTTCATAGTCTATTTAAAATAAAAAAATAGAATTGACACTTTTTGGCTCACAATTAGATAACTTTTATTGTTTTCTCAAATATGCGGCAGCCCTTTCTGGTTCAATCGTTGAAATCTCCATTCTTGTTCCAATTTCAAATCCTGCCCAAACTGATGTTTTTGGTAAAATCGTCCAATGCCAGTGATAATGATCATATTTTTTTCTATCACAAGGGGCGGTATGTAAATAAAAATTGTAGGCCGGATCATTTAGGGCTTTGTAAAGTTTATTCAAAGCCGTCTTAAAAGCCTCAGCTAAAGTCCTTTTTTCTTTTTCAGTTATTTTTTCAAAATAGGCTGAGTGTCTTTTTGGAGAGATTATAATTTGGAAGGCAGCCTTTGAGGCAAAAGGGCACAAAACTAAAAAATCTCTATTTTCAAAAACAATTCTTTTCTTGCTTTTTCTCTCCCAATTATTCATTTGGCAATAGATGCATTTTTTATGGGCTTTGAAGTATCTCCTCGAATTTGAAAGAGCTCTTCTCAAATCAACATCGATGAGGGGGGTGGTAATAATTTGAGAATGGGGATGAAAGATTGAGGCCCCTGCTTCAGTTCCATGATTGTGAAATATAGAAACATAATTTACAAATGGTTTTTTCATCAATTTTAAATATCTTTCATGATAGGCATCAATCACCTCTTTTACCTCCTCTATCTTAAATTGGCCTATTGACCTTTTGTGATCTTTAGTAATCGCTACTTCATGAAAACCCACTGCATTCATTGTTTGATAAAGATTACCTTCAATCCTTTTGTTTAATTGAAGGTGAGGAAAAAAGGCGGGGAATTTATTTGGAACAACAATTGTTGTCCAATTCTTAGGAATTTTTTGGCCGGGGATTTTTTTATTCTGAGCAAAAATAAGTAGAGGATTTTTTAGCTCTTCAATCTGACAAAAAGGGCAGAGTTTCTTAGGGGGTACTTTTTTTAATCTTCTTTCTTTTCTGAAAGTTTCGGGTCTTCTGGCTCTGCCAGTTGCAATGACAACCCAATCCTTTGAAACCAAATCAAATCGAAGCTCGGATGGAAATTTTATTCGACCAGATGCCTTCTGACCGTAGGTTATTTTTTTAGGCTGTTTAGTCATAAAGCTTTTTTATTAAGTTTAATCTTATTTTAAATACATCGATTAACATCTCTACCATTGATTTGAATTTTACTTTGCTTTCTGGGTCATTTATCCAGACTACTGGAATTTCCTTGAATCTATATCCAAGTTTCTTTGCTAGAATTAGAACCTCAACATCAAAGGCAAAACGATTAATCACTGTTTTTGGAAAAATATCCTCTGCAGCTTTTTTAATAAAGCCCTTAAAACCGCATTGAGTGTCCCAGATTCCCCACAGACCAGAAATTACTTGAACAATTAGATTAAAAATATCACCAAGTCTTCTTCTAAACCAGGACTGAGGAACGGCAATTACAGCTCCTTTTATATCTCTTGAACCAATGATAATATCGAAACCTACTTCAAATTCCGGCCACATTTTCTCAACCTGATCAATCGAGGTTGAATTATCAGCATCAGTAAAAACTCGATATTCTCCCGAAGCTCTTAACATCCCTTGACGAACTCCAAAACCTTTTCCCCTCTTCTTTTCAAATTCAACTAATTTCAGGTTTTTAATTTCATTCATCAAATTTTTAACAATCTCAACTGTTCTATCAGTCGAACCATCAGAAACAACAATAATTTCAGATTCATAATTCTGCTTCCTTAAATATTCATCAATCTCTCTCAAAGTCTTTGGTAATCTCTCTTCTTCATTATAAGCAGGAATAATAACAGAAAGATGCATAAATTAAGTTAAAAATTAAAAGTGAAAAATTTAAAATTATAATTTAAAATATCAACTTTCGATTATTATAACAAAAACAAGGAATAATGAATAGTGAATAACAAAAAAACGGGCGAATCTTTGTTGAAACGCCCTTTTATAGTTATTTCTTTAAATTTGTCAGGATATGACAGCTATTTTTTGTTACCGCAACCGTGTGTTCAAAATGAGCTGATAAAGAGCCATCCGCAGTTTTGAAACCTGAACCATCTCTTGTTTTTTTTATTTTGAAATCCCTTATTGATACCATGGGCTCTATGCAAAATGTCATTCCTTCTTTAATTTTTGGGCCTGATTTTCTTTTCCCAAAATTTAAAACTTGGGGATCTTCATGTAGATTTTTACCAATACCATGACCACAAAGTTCTCTGATTACATTAAATCCTTGAGCCTCAACATATCTTTGGATTGCATTTGAAATATCACCAAAAGTATTTCCGGGTCGAACTTTTCTCAAGGCTATTTTTAAAGCTTTTTTTGTCACTTTGATTAATCTCAATCTCTCAGGTTTTACTTTTCCGATAGGTAAAGTGACTGCCATATCAGAATGAAATCCTTTATAAAAAATTCCAATATCGAGAGAAATAATATCCCCTTCTTTTAAGATTCTATTGGATGGGACACCGTGAACAATTTCTTCATTTATTGAAGTACAGAGACAAGCTGGGAAACCATCATGACCTTTAAATGAACATTTTCCGTATTTTAAAACAAGGCTCTCAGCGAGCCTATCTAATTCGCAGGTTTTAATCCCTGGCCTAACCTGCTTTTTCAATCGTTGCATAATTCTTGCCAGAATCTTACCGCCCTCTCTCATTATTCGAATTTCTTTTTGAGATTTAATGCTAATCATTCGTAAGATAGTACGTTTTCTACGGCCGTGGAAATTGTACTATAACTGTTTTATCGCTTTTAGAGTGTCTTTAAAAACTTTCTCAACTGATTGTTCGCCATTTATTTTCTTTACTTTTAAACCCTTCTTTTTGAAATAATTGATTATGGGACAGGTCCTTTCCTTATATTCTTTTAATCTAACTTTAATAGTTTCTGGACTATCATCTTTGCGAATCACTAATTTCGAGCCATCAAGAGGGCATTCTGTAAGTTTAGCAGTTTCTCTTGTGTACAAAATTGGATGGCGTATCAGTTCGCATTCCCGTCTGTGAGAATTTCTCCAAATTGACTCTTTTTCGCTCAGTCTAATTAAAATTACTTTAATATTTTTAGATCCATATAGTTTTTTTAAAAAAGGAGTAATTCTTTCTGCCTCATATAAGGTTCGGGGAGAGCCAATTAGTACGATTCCTTTTCCTTCTTTAGCTAAATCTTTAAGTTTTTTCTTTACAAAATAAACTAAAAAAGGGGGGTCCCATAATTTTCCCTCTTTTCGCAATTTTTTTTCTTTTTCAAAATAATATCTTTTGCCCTCTATCGTAACATATTCTCCCTTTCTCGCATTTTCTATCACTCTTCCAACAATCTTGCTAGTTTCCCAATGATACAGATCAAATTTCTCAGTTAATAAACTCGCCTGGGTTCCTTTTCCTGCCCCAGGTGGTCCAAGAATAATCACCACTAATTTTTTGTTTTGTTTGCTGTTCATTGTTTACCGCCTACTGACTAAATAGTTTCATATTCCCTCATCTGAAGCTGAGCATTTATCTGACGTATAGTTTCCAAAACTACTGAAACCACAATTAACAAAGAGGTTCCTCCGATTAAAAATCGAAAAACCATTACCTTAGTTATTCCACCAATAATTGAGGGCATAATTGCGATTACTCCTAAGAATAAAGCTCCGATAAGTAAAACCCGGTTTAGAATATAAGATAAATAATTGGCTGTTGAAGTTCCTGGTCTTATTCCTGGAACAAATCCTCCCGTTTTTTGGAGATTTTCAGAAATAGCTTTGGGATCAAAGGTTACGGCGGTATAAAAATAAACAAAGATAACAACTAATAAAAAGTATAAAATTCCATAAACCCAAGGGTTTTGAAGAGAATTGCTTATGCTCTGGGCAATATTGCCAATAGTACCACCAAAACCTACTAAAAAATTAGCAATCATTCCAGGAAAAGTTAAAATAGATAGGGCAAAAATTATTGGCATCACTCCAGCTGGATTAACATTCAAAGGTAAGAAGGTCGAAACTCCCCCATACACTTTCGTTCCTCGAACTCTTTTAGCATAAGAAACCGGAATATTTCGTCTAGCCTCATTGATTAAAACGACTCCGGTAATAATCAATAAAGCCATGCTAAAAAAGAGTAAATAGCCTGAGATTTTTAAAGGACTCGTCTGAAGATCAAAATAAACCTGACGAACACTCACCGGAACAGAGGAAACTATACCAGCGAAAATCAAAAGAGAAACACCATCGCCAATTCCTTTTTCAGAAATTAATTCCCCAAGCCACATTAAAAATAAGGCTCCAGCTGTAATCGTCAAAATTGAAGTGAAAAGCAAGATAGGAGAAAGAGGCCTAATTACTCCTTGGCGTTGAAATAAAGCCAGCATTGCATATCCCTGAAGCATTGCCAGAGGAACGGTTAGGATTCTTCCATATCGATTAAATTTCTGACGTCCCGCCTCTCCTTCTTCTCGATAAAGTCGCTCCAGTTGAGGAAAAATCATTGTTAAAAGTTGCAAAATAATGACAGCGGTAATATAAGGTCCCAATCCTAACATAATAATCGAAACTTTATCCAGAGATCCACCAGTAAAAATATTTAAAAGGCCGAACATCTGAAATTGCTCAAAAAAAACTTTTAAGTCCTCGGCACTAATGCCGGGAATAGGGACATTAGCCATTAGCCGGAAAATAGCCAAAATTCCCAAAACAAAAAGAATTCTGTTTCTTAAATCTCTAATCTTAAAAATCTGAATAATTTTTTGAAGCCACATAGTTAGATTTTTATTGTGCCGCCGGCTTTTTCGATTTTCTCTTTAGCACTTTTTGATACTTCGCATCCCTCAACAGCTAATTTTTTTGCTATTTTCCCCCTTCCTAAAATTTTTACTTTTGGTATCTTTCCTTTTATTCTACGGATTAATCTAAGTTTAAGCAAGATTTGGGGATTGATCACCGAACCTGCTTTAAATTTTTTCTCAAGAGTCTCAATATTAATTACCGCCTTCTTTTCTTCCAAAGGTTTGAATTTATATCCTCTTAGCTTTGGGTATCTTTTTATTAACTCTCGAATTGCAGGTTTCAGCTTCCGACCAGCTCGAGCTTTCTGGCCCTTTATCCCACGACCAGAGTAAGTACCCCTTTTACCTCCCCTACCCACACGCTTTCTCTTTTTTAATTTATGTTTTGGACGTAATTGATGTAGTTGCATATTCCGTGAAACATATGACCTGAAACATGAAACATTTTTTAACAATAGGTTTTAAGTTTCGAGTTTCAAGTTTCATGACTTTTGTTTCAGTTCCTTTAGTGCTTTAATTGTTGCTCTGGCGTTATTGATTTTGTTTTTCGTGGCTCCTAAGACTTTTGAAGAAATATTTTTTATCCCAGCTAAAGTGCAAATAACTCTGACCGTACCGCCTGCCACCAGTCCTCTTCCTTTTCTTTGGGGTTTAAGTAAAACCTTGGCTGCCCCAAATTTTGCGAAAACTTCGTGCGCAATTGTATCATTGATAATTGGTACTTCAATCAAATTTTTCTTAGCTGATCTAGTCGCTTTTTCTACTGCCTGGGCAACATCTAAACCCTTAGCCACTCCCACCCCAATTTTTCCATTCTTATTGCCAATAATCATCAATGCCCGAAATCGAAAATGTTTACCTCCTGCGGTAACTCGAGTAACTCGAGCTAAGTCAAGTAATTTAGACTCAAATTCCTCTTTTGGTTTCTCATTAATGGTTTTTTTGAACATAAATTTAGAATTTTAAACCCCCTTTCCTTGCTCCCTCAGCCAGGGCTTTTACACGTCCATGGTACTTGTAACCTCCTCGATCAAAAACTGCTTTTTCAATTTTTTGCTTTAAAGCTTTTTTGGCAATTAGTTTTCCAACTTCAAAAGCTGTTTCAATCTTACCGGAAAGTTTTTTTTCTACTTTTTTATCTTTAGTTTGTCTTTTTTGCTGTGTGTGAACGGTGGGCTTTTTAAATTCCAAGTCAGAGGCTTCTGCTAAAGTATAACTTTTTTCATCGTCGATTAGTTGGGCATATATATGTTTACTTGATCGAAAAACACAAAGCCGCGGCCGACCTTTCGTGCCAAATATCTTTGCCCTTACGCGTTCATGTCGTCTTAATTGTTTTTCGCGCTTAATCTTAATTTTCATTATACTAGCCAGCGGTTACTACTTTCTTTCCTGGCTTTCTTTTAATTACTTCCCCAAGATATTTAATTCCTTTTCCCTTATAGGGTTCAGGGGGACGAACTTTTCTTATTTTTGCAGTAATCTGGCCAACTAATTCTTTATTAATTCCCGAAACTGTAATAACATTTTTATCAACCGAGAATTTTATCCCTTTGGGAGTTTTTATTTTTACCGGATGAGTAAAACCAACTCGCAAAACTAATTCCTCACCTTCAAGGACGGCTTTAAACCCTAAACCCTCGATTACCAATTTTTTTTCGTACCCTGTGATTACCCCTTTAACGTTATTGGCCAAAAGGGATCGAGTCAAACCCCAAAAAGCCCTGGTCTTCTTAGTTTCAATTTGAGGAGAAACAAAAATCTTTCCCTCCTTTATTTCAACTTTAATTTCCGGTCGAATTTTCAGGCATTGCTCCCCTTTAGGACCTTTAATAGTCACCAGATTTCCACTAATTTTTACTTCTACCTCTTTCGGTATTTCAATTGGTTTTTTACCTATTCTAGACATATGAATTTAGAATTATGAATTATGAAGCGAGGGAAACAATTTTTATGGACCATCCGCAGCGAGTTGGCATGGTCTCGCCGAAGGCGAGCAACTCGCGAGGAAAGGAGCTTGCTTCTCGCTGGGAAGCAGAGCGTGTCCTAAAAATTGTGTTCCCGAGCGGCCTACCAAATTTCGCATATCACCTCTCCTCCCAATTTTTGTTTTCTTATCTCCCTATCAGTCATTAAGCCTTCGGGAGTTGAAACTATAACCATCCCATATCCTCCCCGAACTTTTTTAATTTTTTTATAGGAAAGGTAAATTCTTTGACCAGGTTTTGAAATCCTCTTCAGATTAGAAATAGCAGGCCGCCTTTGGCGAGCCTCGCCTTCGGCGGAAGTTTTTTCGATATATTTTAAGGTGATTCTAATAATTTTTTTTGCTTTCTTCCCTTTTTTTTCAAATTTTTCAATAAATCCCTCCTTTGCTAGAATTTGAATAATCCTGTATTTAATTTGAGAAAAAGGAATGTCAACCGTGGGATGAAAAACGGCCTGGGCATTTCTTATTCGATTGAGAAGGTCGGTAATAGGATCAGTCATAATTTCATTTTTTACCAGCTACTTTTTTTTGCTCCTGGAATTAATCCTTTGTTTACTAATTCTCTGAAACAAATCCTACATAATCCAAATTTTCTCATGTATCCTCTTTTTCGACCACAACGAAAACAACGGCGAACCATTCGCGTTGAAAACTTTGGTTTTTTTTGTGATTTAATAATTTGAGCCTTTGTAGCCATCTTACTCTTTAATTGGGAAGCCTAATAATCTTAATAATTCTATTCCCTCTTCTTTATTTTTTGCTGTTGTCACTACTGTAATTTCAAAACCAAAAATATTTTTTACTTTTTCAGGAGATATCTCAGGAAAGGCAATATGTTCTTTTATGGCAATGGTTAAATTTCCTTCCCGATCAAAAGATTTAGGATCAATTCCTCGGAAATCTCGAGATCTTGGAAGAGCAATGTGAATTAATCTCTCTAAAAAATCAAACATTCTTTTTCCTCTTAAAGTACCTTGAGCACCAACCGGCATCCCTTGGCGAATTTTGAAGCCGGAAATTGATTTTTTTGCCCTGGTTAAAACTGGTTTCTGACCAGTGATTAGGACTAAGTCATTTAAAATGGCTTCGTAAATTTTCTTTTGTTCATCAGAAGTTTTTCCAGTAATCAGCCTACCAAAACCAGTATTCACCATCACTTTCTCAATTTTAGGAACAGCCATAATATTTGGATAGCCAAACTTTTTTTGCATGGCAGGAATAACCTCTTTTTTATACTTCTCTGGTAATCGCATTGTCTTTTAAGTATTTAGTATTAAGTAGTTAATATTTAGGATTTAGATTTTTAAAAACTATACTCGATACTTAATACTTCATACTATATACTAAATCTTTTGTCCGCACTTCTTGCATATTCTAACTTTTGATTTTTGATCTTTGCTGGAGCCTTTTGCTCCTCCCCGTAGGGTCCTTTTTGATATAACTTTATATCCTACCTTAGTTGCTTTTTTGCATTTCGGACAAATAAGCTTGACATTGGAAATATGAATGGGAGCAGGCAATTCAACGATTTGACCCTTTTCTCCCTCCCTTTTCGGTCTGATATGCTTTTTTCTTAGATTAACTCCTTCAATTAAAAGTCTTTGCTCTTTTGGAAAGGCCTTTAAAACTTTACCTTTTTTGCCACGATACTTTCCAGAGATTATAAGAACCTGGTCACCTTTTTTTATTTTCATAATTAAACTAATTCTTCAGCTAATCCCGCTATTTTGTCAAATCCTTTCTCTTTTAATTCCCTGGGTACCGGCCCGAGGACTCTTCCTCCTTTTGGATCTTTTGTTTTCCCTTCTAAAATTACAATAGCATTATCGTCAAATCGAATATAGCTCCTATCTGACCTCCGATAAGATTTTTTTTGACGAACTATTACTGCTCTTACAATATCGTGTTTTTTTACCAGCCTTCTCGGTTCAGCCTCTTTTACAGTACCAACAATAATATCGCCGATCCGGGCATATCTTCTACGAGTTCCGCCTAAAATTCTAAAACATTGGACGATTTTAGCACCGGTATTGTCAGCTACTTTTAACATTGTTCTTGGTTGTATCATAAAAACTGAGAATTACGAATTAGGAATAAAGAATAAGGATATATCGTTCTCATAATTCATAATTCATTATTCATTATTCATTATTCATTATTCATTATTCTAATTTTCTTATTACTCTCCACTTTTTCTCTTTACTGATGGGTCTAGATTCCTCAATTATCACTTTGTCCCCAACTTTATATTTACCACTTTCATCATGAGCTTTATATCTTTTATGGGCTTTATATCTCCTCTTATATTTTGGATGTTCTTTAATTCGTTCAACTTCAACCACCACCGTTTTTTCCATTTTATCTGATACTACTATTCCTTTTAATCTTTTTTTAGGCATACTCCAGTGAACAAAAAACAGTAAACAGAGAACAATAACTTTATTAAGAACTAATTTGTTTATCGTTCTTTGTTCTTTGTTTATTTAGTAGAGTTAATATTCTGGCAATATCTTTTTTTAATTCTTTGATTTCCCGAACGTTTTTAATCTTTCCGGAAGCCAAATTAAAACAAATATCTCCTAATTTTTCTCGTTTATCCCGAAGAATCTTTTGAAGTTTAGCTTTTGGTTTTTTGCGTAATTCTTTAGCTTTCATAATTAGTAAGCTATCTTTTAATAAACTTTGTTTTTATTGGCAACTTATCACTAGCTTTTCTTAAGGCTTCCCGGGCTTCTTTTTCAGTTATTCCCTCGATCTCAAAAATAACCCGGCCAGGCTTTATGGGAAAAACATAATGGGAGACTTTTCCTTTTCCTCCACCCATAGGAACCTCGGTTCCTTTAGTTGTTACCGGTTTTTGAGGAAAAATTCTAATCCAAAGTTTTCCTCCTTTTTTCAAATATCTAATAATTGCTCTTCTGGCTGCTTCAATTTGACGAGAAGTAATCCAGCGAGTTTCCAATGATTTTAAACCAAAGGCACCAAAAACCAACTCAGTGCCCCGAGTTTCAATTCCTTTACTGCGGCCTTTCATCCATTTTCTATGCTTTACTTTTTTTGGATATAACATATTTTAAAATTTTTCTCCTTTATAAATCCAAACTTTCACCCCCACTACTCCATATCTACAATAGGCTCTGGCCTGAGAATAATCAATATCAGCTCTGATAGTCTGGCGAGGTAATCTTCCTTTCTTTAGCCATTCGGTTCGAGCAATCTCCACCCCATCCAATCTCCCAGATACCTCTACCCTTGCACCTTTAACTTCCTTACGAGATATAATTCTATCTAAAGCTCGTTTTAAAACTCTTCGGTAACGAACCCGTTTTTCAATTTGTTGGGCAATCCACTGAGCAGAAAGACTAGCGGAAAGCCAGGGATCTCTAATCCCCTTGATTTCTATTTTTAATTCTTTTTTCTTATCATTTTTTAGAATTTTTCTCTTCAATCTTCCTCTTAATGCCTCAATTCCTTCCCCTCGCCGACCAATAACTAAACCTGGTCTGGCGGTAAAAATAATCACATTTATCTTGGTTGGGAATCTTTCAATTTCAATTCGATCAACTGCACATTTTGCCAATTTCTTTTTTAAAAATTCTCTAATTTCAAAATCTTCTTTCAAATGTTCTGAAAATTTTTTTTCATAAAAACCCCGAGAATGCCAATCAGTTATTTCTTTTATCCGAAAAATTTTAGGATGAACTTTATGAGTCATAATTAGAAGGCTTTTCGCCTAAAGATTCTTCTAAATCCTCTTTCAATCTTTGGTTTAGGTGTTTCCAATCCTGGTCTTAATTTTGGTTTTTTCACTTTTGGAACCTTTTTAATTTTTTTTGCTTTCTCAACTTTCTTTACTTTTTTAATTTCCTTTGGTTTTTTCTCAATCTTATCTAAAATAAGGGTTATATGGGAAGTTTTTTTCTGGATTTCAAAGGCCTGACCGCGAGCTCTTGGTCTCCACCTTTTTAGTTTTGGTCCTTCATCAACAAAAATTTTATAAACATAAAGATTTGATTCAGGTAATTGAAAGTTATGAGTGGCGTTAGCAATAGCCTGTTTTAAAAGTTTAGTCAAAACAGGGGCAGCTTTTTTGGGTAAAAATTTAAGTAAAGTTAAAGCTTCAGAAACTCTTTTTCCTCGAATTAAATCAGCCACTAATCTTACTTTTCGGGGAGCAATCCGTAAATAGCGACGTTTGGCAGTGATTTTCATTTTAGCATTTAGTATTAAGTATTTAGTGTCAAGTATAAAATCGAAATTAAAAATTGCTTAATACTTAATACTCGATACTTTATACTTACTTTTTAATTTTTTCGGCTTCTTTTTGACCCACTTTTTTCTCAAGTTCCCTCTGTATTCTTCCTCCATGTTTGAAGAATTTAGTAGTTGGGGCAAATTCGCCAAGTCGATGACCAACCATTCCCTCGGTTACATACACCTGCACATGTTCCTTGCCATTATGAACTCCAAAAGTAAAACCAACCATTTCAGGGGTAATGACTGAAGCCCGAGACCAGGTCTTGATAATTTCCTTAGTTCTCGGTTTCAGATTTTTCATTTTCTTAAGTAGTTTTTGGTCAACAAAAGGGCCTTTTTTAAGTGATCTAGCCATAAAATTAAGCTAACTAAGCGACTAAGCGGTTAAGTTAATTAAGTTAAAAAAGTCTCTTAATCACTTAATCTCTTATTTTCGCTTTTTCTTTCTTCGCTGAATAATGTATTTATCTGTCTGTTTCCTTTTTCTCGTTTTTACTCCCCTGGCCGGTTTTCCCCAGGGAGTCTTTGGATGTTTTAATCCAATCGGTCTCTTTCCTCCTCCTGCTCCACCATGAGGATGGTCATAAGGATTCATTGCTGCTCCTCGAACCACTGGTCGCCGTCTTAAGTGACGAACTCTGCCGGCCTTTCCTAAGATTCTAAACCGATGCTCTGGCCGAGAAACACTACCAATGGAGGCAAAACATTCTTCAGAAATCTTTCTAATTTCTTTCGACGGCATCTCGAGATGAGTATATCCACCCTCATTAGCTAAAACTTTTGCTGCCGTCCCGGCACCTCTAACCAATTTTCCTCCTTTGTCAGGTACAATCTCAATATTATAAATCAGGGTACCTGGTGGAATATTTTTTAATTTCATTCGATTCCCCGGTTTGATCTCGGCTTTCTCCGAAATAATAACTGGGTCTCCCACTTTTAAATTTTGAGGAGCTAAAATGTATCTTTTCTCTCCGTCAGCATATTCTAAAAGGCAGATATCAGCTGTCCGATAGGGATCGTATTCTAAAGCAATAACTTTTGCCGAAATATCAATTTTTTCCTGGCTGAAATCGATTATTCGATAAAGTCTTTTTGCTCCCCTTCCTCGATGACGAACGGTTATTCGACCCGACTTTGCTCTTCCTGCCCTTTTCTTTAATGCTAAAAGCAACCTTTTTTCAGGTTTTTTTTTACTTAATTTTTTCTTGGAAGTAATAGTCTTTTTCATTTGATTTTACCGAGCACATAATTTGTTATATGATTCGGTTAATTTTTATTTCGGGAAAAGCTCAATCTTCTGACCTTCTTTTACCTTAACAATTGCCTTTTTATACCCTTTTTTCCAGCCTGAAATTCTACCAAGTCTTCTTCTTTTTGGTGGAACTTTGATAATTTTCACATCGATTACCTTAACTTTATAAATATCTTCAATCGCCTTCTTTACCTCAACCTTGTTTACCCCTTCCCAAATTCTAAAAACATATTGATTTTTCCTTGCTAAATCAGTGGCTTTCTCAGTGATATGAGGCTCTTTCAAAACTCGGTAAGTCTCACTTATTTTAGAAACCCGTTTTGGGGGCTCTGCTCTGGGAGTTGGAATTTTTTCAACCGGCTTTTCTTTTGGCTTTTTTTTGAAAATATTACGTATAGCCATGCTTTAAGATATCTAATTCTTAATAACGAATGTTTAATTAATGTCTAATACTGGAATGTCTAAGTTAAATTTAGTCATTTGTCATTAGAAATTAGTCATTTCATAAAAGTCTCTTTTATTACTTTTAGTGCTTCTTTTGGTATCAGTAAATATTTAAAAGAAAGTAAATCTAAAACATTAAGATTGCGAGCTTCAATGGTTTGGAGATTTGGAATATTTCTAGCAGCCAAAATTACATTTTCATCCTTTTGAGGAAGGGCAACAAGAACACTTCCTTTTTTAAAATCTTTGATTTTTGACCTTAAATTTTCTATTATTTCAGCCATTAATTTTGTTTTTGGCTTTTCGATTTTCAAGAAATCTAAAGAAATAAGTAATTTCTCTTTTGCCTTAGCCGACAAAACCATAAACAAAGCCTTTCTTCTCATTTTTTTAGGAATTTTCTTTTTAAAAACTCGTTCTTTTGTTGGCCCAAAAGTTACCCCGCCGCCTCGCCAAATGGGTGAGCGAATTGAACCATGTCTGGCTCTTCCTGTTCCTTTTTGTCGCCAAGGTTTTCTACCTCCTCCTCTCGCTTCAGCCCTTGTTTTAGTATGAGCAATAACTTTCCTTCTATTTGCCATCTGAGAGACAGCAATCTGATGAACTAAATCAGGATTTGCTGGAAGCTCAAAAATTTCCTTAGGTAATCTCGTTTGTCCAATTTTTTCTCCTTTTTGATTATAAGTATTGATGAGCATAATTTAATTTGTTATCGGGCGGACGCTAAATGTCCGTTTTTTATTTCTCCTTAAGCGAGGGAAGTAATTTTTAGGAGCATCCGCAGGCAAATTTGCTTGGTGTTTCGACGAAGTCGAAACAAATTTGCCGAGGACCTGAGTGAGCTCATCGCTGGAATGAGCGAGAGTATCCTAAAAATTAGCTTCCTGAGCGAATCTCTAATAATGTTCCTCTTCTTCCAGGGATGGCTCCTTTTACAGCCATTAGATTCTTCTCTTTATCAATTTTAATTATTTCTAAATTTTTGACCGTTATTCTCCGATAACCCATTCTTCCAGGCATTTTTTTTCCCTTAATTACTCTTTGGGGCCAACGCGATCCAATTGAACCAGGAGTTCTCAGTTCATGCTTTACTCCATGGCTAGCCGGTCCGCCGGCGAAATGCCATCTTTTAACTACACCGGCAAAACCTTTTCCCTTACTGAGGCCTGAAACCGAGACTTTCCCTCCCTCTTGAAAAGATGAAACATCAATTTCTTGTCCTATTTTATATTTTGAAATGTCCTCTTTGAATTCTCGTAAATATCTAAAGGGTTTTTCTTTTTGTGGTTTTTTTATTTTTTTCGCTTTTAATTTTTTAAACCCAATTTGAATAGCTTCGTAACCATCTTTCTCTTTTGTCCTTATCTGGGTAATATAACAAGGACCGGTCTCAATTAAAGTTATCGGAATTACTTTTCCTTTTTCGTCAAAAATCTGACTCATTTCCAATTTTAATCCAAGAATAAATTTCATAAATCAGCGAAAAACGAATCTAGTACGAATCTACGAATAGGAAATAAAAATGTCGGGGTAACCCGACATTCTCAGGTTATTTCCCTAGTTAATATTATCAGTTTGTAAATGATTTGAAAAGAAAAATCATAATTATAATAAAAATATTCGTTTATTCGTAAAAAATTCGCTATTCGTTGATGGCTACATTTTTATTTCAATATCCACTCCGGCAGGCAGGTTTAAAGTCATTAAAGCATCAATCACTTTAGGCTTAGGATTTAAAATATCAATTAATCTTTTATGAATCCTAATTTCAAATTGTTCCCGAGCATCTTTATGAATAAAAGTGGAGCGATTTACAGTATATTTGTGAATCTCAGTTGGTAAAGGCACGGGACCTAAAACCTCTGTCCCATAACGTAAAGCGGTCTCGACAATCTGGCGAGCACTATTATCAAGCACTTTATGATCATAAGCTCTCAATTTAATCCGAATCTTTTGCTTAATTTCTTCTTCAACTTCAGTAGTTTTCTTCCGGGCCATCATCTTAAAAGAACACAAAAAAACTGAATAATGAATTATGAATCACGAATCACGAGAAAAAATATTCATTCTTAATTCATAATTCTTGATTCGTAATTCTTTTTATTTAACTATCTTGGTCACCACTCCTGCCCCAACCGTTTTTCCTCCTTCCCTAATGGCAAATCTCTGTTTTTCTTCTAGGGCAATTGGAGCAATTAGTTTAATTTTCAAATTAACCGTATCACCAGGCATAACCATTTCAGTACCCTCTGCCAATGTTACATCACCTGTTACATCAGTAGTCCTAAAATAAAACTGAGGCTTGTAACCGGAAAAGAAAGGAGTGTGACGACCGCCTTCTTCTTTAGTTAAAACATAAATCTCGCCTTCAAATTCTGTATGGGGAGTAATTGAACCTGGTTTAGCTAGTACCTGACCCCTCTCTATTTCCTCTTTTTTAAGACCTCTAAGGAGTATTCCCACATTATCTCCAGCTCTTCCTTCATCAAGAATTTTATTAAACATCTCAATACTGACCGCCACCGTCTTTTTGGTTGGTCGAAAACCAACTAATTCAACCTCATCGTTTGGTTTAATTATTCCTCTCTCAATTCTTCCAGTAGGTACGGTACCTCTTCCAGCAATTGAGAAGACATCTTCAATTGCCATCAAAAATGGTTTATCTGTTTCTCGAGTAGGTGTAGGAATATGGTCATCTACAGCCTTAATTAAGTCTAAAATTGGTTTAGCTGCCTCGTCATCTGGAGATTTTACCTCCAAAGCTTTTAAGGCTGACCCTCGAATTATCGGGATTTTACCTCCAGGATAATTATATTTTTTGAGAAGTTCTCGAATCTCAGACTCAACTAAATCAATAATCTCTGGATCATCCACAGCATCGCATTTGTTCAAAAAAACTACTAAGGCTGGTAAGCCAACCTGACGAGCGAGTAAAATATGTTCTCTGGTCTGAGGCATTGGACCGTCGGGAGCCGAAACAACTAAAACTGCTCCATCCATTTGAGCCGCTCCAGTTATCATATTCTTGATATAGTCGGCATGGCCAGGACAATCGATGTGGGCGTAGTGGCGCTTTTCAGTCTCATATTCAAGATGGGAAATTGAAATAGTTAAGCCACGGGCTTTTTCCTCGGGAGCAGCATCAATTTGATCTACTGATTTTTTGACTATCTTCGGATTTTTAAAATGTAAAACGTGTAAGATAGCCGATACTAAAGTAGTTTTTCCATGGTCAACATGACCAATGGTACCGATGTTAACATGGGGTTTTGCCCTAACAAATTTTTCTTTTTCTGCCATAAGTTTAGAATTATGAATAATGAATGAAGAATAATGAATCGTTAAACCTATAATAACCAGAGGCGATGTATTCTTAATTCATAATTCTCAATCCATAATTCAAGTTTAAATAATTATATTTTTATTCTATTAAAATTGGAAAGATAGTCAACTTTTAAGAGAATACTTTAATTATTTTAAGATTTTATTCTTCAAAAGTCAACAACTCAAATTTATTCTAACATTTATTTTAAAAAAAGAAAAGAGATCTAAGGTAGAAAGATTCTAAATATCTTTTTTAATCGAGAGGTGATTTTTTTCCCAAAGGCAGGAAAAGTTCTTTCAGTCTCAAGATCGGTTCCTAAAAGAACTAAACCACAAACAGTTGATAGTTCTGGATCTTCTAAAGGAGAAGAAAATCCCTGAGGAGTTCCGATTCGACAGGGCAACCTTAGTTCTTTTTTAGCTAAATCTTTGATTTTTGGCAACTTTGCTCCCCCACCAGTTAAAACTACACCTCCGGGAAGTAAAGCTCGACGGGAAATTTTCTTTAATTCTCTATTAATTTCTCCAAAAATCTCGGAAACTCTAGCTTCAATAATTCGACTCAACATCTTTTGAGAAAAAATCAAAGTCTCTCCAGAAACGGTCTCAACTCTTTTCTTCTTATCAGCTCCTTTAAAAATACAAACGCCTGACTCTAATTTTACTTTTTCAGCCGTATCAATATCACATCTAAGACCAATGGCAATATCACTGGTAATGTGGGTGGAACCAATTGGTAAAATAGTCGTCTGGATTAAACCACCCTCTTCAAATACAGCTAACCCAGTAGTCCCCGCCCCAATATCCAAAAGAGCCACCCCCAGTTCTTTTTCTCGAGGAGTTAAAACTGCTCTTGAACTAGCTAAGGGAGTTAAAATTAAATCATCAATCTGAAAGCCGGCATCTAAAACAGCCTGAGTCAAATTTTTTAAATAAGGAGAAAAACCTCCGAGAACCAAAACTTCCACCTCCAACCTCACTCCTTTCATTCCTAAAGGTTCTTTTATCCTTTTTTCACCATCAACAGTAAATTCTTTTGGGAAAACCGATAAAATTTCTTTATTTGAAGGAAGAGAAAAGGTCTGGGCAGCCTGAAGCACCCTCTCAATATCCTCCTGAGAGATCTTCTGATCAGCTCTAGAAACTGAGATTAGGCCATGGGAAGTGGTAGAAAAAATGTGAGCTCCCCCAACATTAGTAAAAACTGATTTGATTTTTTTATTAGAAATTTCTTGGACTTTATCAAGAGAAGATTTGATGATATCAGCCACCTCTTCAGTATTAATCACTACACCTTTTCTCACACCCGAGGAAATCTCTTTACTTTGACCTAAAACCTCAAGATCCAATTCACTTGATTTTTTTTGGCAAAGTAAAGTTTTTATAGTTCTTGTTCCAATATCTAAACCGGTTATGATATGAGTTTTAGCCATTGCTACATTGCTAAAAATTAAATTACAACATCAAAATTAAAAAACTTTTGAAAGGTAATATTTCTGCTTTTTTCCCATCTCTTTTGCTTTTTCTTCAGAAATTTCATGGTCGTATCCTAAAAGATGCAAAATTCCGTGGATTAAACAGGTGGCTAATTCTTTCTTAAAAGTTGATTCAAATCTTTTAGCATTTTTTTTCACCTCTCTTAAACAAATAACTATTTCGCCTAATCCTCTAAGAGATTTTGGAATTTGGAATTTGGACTCCAACCCACCCGCCACCCTCCCGCTTCCGCGGGCCCCATTTGGAATTTTGTTTTCGCTGAAGGCAAGCACATCGGTCACCCGATTTTTCCCCCGATATCTCTTATTCAACTTTCTCATTCTTCCTTGGCCAATCAAGGCAATAGATAATCCTGATTTTTCTTTTCCTTCACCCTTTAAAACTTTTTGAGCGAGTTTTTTAAAAGAATTTTCATCAACCAGATTAGCAGTTAAATTATTAATTTCAATCATAACACATTAAAAAACTTATTTCGCAATAGCAAATTTAGCTATTCAATATATTTCAATTAAGGGCCTAATAATTCTTTTACTATTTTACTTACCAAGCCCCCTTCTGCCTTACCTTTTACTTTTGGCATCAAAACTCCCATTACCCTGCCTATATCTTTAATATTAATAGCCCCAATTTCCTCAATTATTTCTTCTGCCAGTCTTTTAATCTCCTCTTCAGAAAGAAGTCCTGGTAAATATTTCTTTAAAATTTCCATTTCCCTTTTTTCTTTTTCTACCAGATCCATCCTTTCCCCTTTTTTAAATTCTACTATTGCCTCTTTTCTCTTTTTTACTTCAGAAAAGATTACTTCGATTATCTCTTCATCTGTTAATTGACTTTCTTTTTCCAAATCTTTTTCTTTTAAATTCGGTTTCTCCTTACTTAATTTATATCTTTTCTTTTTTTCCCGATTTAAGATAGCGGCATTTAACATCCTTAAGGTTGAAATTTCAATTTCTTTTTTTTCCTTTAAGATTTTTTTAAAATCTTTTCGAATTTTTTCTTTTAAGGTCATTTACCGTTAGAGCAAAGGAAATAATTTTTAGGAGCATCTGGAGCCGAGCGGGCACGGTGTCGCCGAAGGCGACGAGCGAGGCGAGGAAAGGAACGAGCGAGCGCGCTGGGCGAGTGAGCGTATCCTAAAAATTAGCTTCCCGAGCACTCATTTTTTAAGTTTTCCTAATTTTCTCAATTTTTCGTATTCTTTTTTTAACTCCTCTCTTCTGAGAGCTGCTCTTCTTTTAGCTTCCCCGGATTTTTTTCTTTGTTTAAATCTTATTTTTCTTTTCCGGACCAAAATCCCGCTTTCTTTAATACTTCTTGTAAAGCGGCGAACTAAACTATGAGAGCTCTCTTTTCCTCGACGATGAATTTTCAAAGCCATGTTAAAATTAAATATTGTGCATTGGAATTTTATCCTTCCAGCCACCTAAGAGATGCAAATGGATATGGGTAATGTGTCCGGTTTTACCTACATTGAAGATGAGTTTATAAGCTTCGTCAATCTTTTGTTGAACAGCAATTTTCTTAGCAACAGAGATAAGTCTGGCCAACAGCTGTAAATCTTTTTGATCAAACTCACCTTTCCATTCAACGTGTCTTTTTGGTATAAAAAGTAAATGAACAGGAGCTTCTGGCTGGATATTCTCGAGACCTAAAATTTCTTCATCTTCATAAACAATATCTGAAGGGGTTTCTTTCTTAATAATTTTACAGAATAAGCAATCCATAAAGTTTTAATGTCAAATGTCAAAGCTCAAATGTCAAAAATCGTTTCGGATTTTGGATTTTGACATTAATTTGAAATTTGGATTTTGTCATTTGGATTTAAGACGACGCTTCATCACCTTAACTATCTTGTCTAACTTTACTAATTCCTGGCTTCCGGTTTTCATATTTCGAATCATTATTGTTCCTTCCAGGGTTTCTTTTTGTCCTAAAATTAGAGTGAATTTTACTCCCATCCGATTCGCTCTGTTTAACTGAGCCTTTAAAGAATCTCGGCCAAAAGATTCAGTAACTTCAATTTTCGCTTTTCTAAATTCTTCAATAATTTTTAAACTCTTACGCTTGGCCAGATTACCAATCTGAGCTAAAAATATTTTAGGTTTAGGAAATGAACTAAGTCTTATCTTTTTCCCCTTCATTAAATTTATGATTCTTTCAATCCCAGCCGATCCTCCACAAGCAGGAACATCTTTTCTACCCAAAAGTTTAACTAAAGTATCATATCTCCCTCCTCCAACTAATACTCCCTGTTTTCGGCCCTCTTCAGTATCTTCAAAAATTTCAAAGACCGTTTTAGTATAATAATCTAATCCGCGAACTAAATAGGGATTTAATCGATAGGGAAGCTCCAGTGTATCTAAAAACTCCAAAACTTCCTTAAAATGCCAATGACATTCCTTGCAAAGATGATCAATTAGCTGGGGAGCCTGAGCTTTAATTGGCTGACATTTTTCTTCTTTACAATCTAAAACTCTTAAAGGATTTTCTCTTAACCTTCTCCGGCAATTAGCACATAAACTGGCTTCTCTCGATCTAAAATAGCTTGTCAAAAGTTTTTTATAATAAGGCCTACACTGAGAATCTCCAATGCTATTTATTTCAATAATTAAATTTTTAAATTTGAGAGTTTTTAAAATTTGGAAAAAAATTTGAATAATCTGAGCATCAACTATCGGACTCTTTTCTCCCAAAGTTTCAAAGCCAAATTGATGGAATTGGCGATATCTACCGGCCTGAGGACGTTCATAGCGAAAAAAGGGACCAAAATACCAAAGTTTTACTGGTTGAGGAAGATTGAACATTCCATTTTCAATGAAAGATCTGACTATTGGAGCTGTCCCTTCCGGTCTTAAAGTCAAGAAATCCCCGCCTCTACTTTTGAAACTATACATTTGTTTTTGGACAATATCAGTGGAAAGACCAATTCCTCTTGAAAATAGCTCAGTTTCCTCTAAAATTGGGGTATCAATTTTTTCAAATCGATAGAAATTGGCAATTTCTTCCACGACATTATAAATTTTTTTAAAATAGCGTTGATTTTCAAATAAGATATCGTGCATTCCAGCAGGTTTCTGAAATTTTGATCTTTTTGTTTGTTTAAATTCTTTTTCCATAATCAAGGAGTTTCATAATTGGGTTCCTCAATTAAAGCTAAAGCTGTAATTGGCCAAGCCCTGAAGAATACCCGGCCAATAATATTTTCCCTAGACAATGGTCCCCAGCTCCTGGAATCAGCTGAAAGTCGCCGGTTATCTCCTAAGACAAAAAATCCATTTTCGGCCAAGGTGATCCGGAGATTGCCGGGAGTCTTTAAAGACTCTAGAAGATAGCTGGATTCATCTAATATTTGAGTTTTATCATCTTTAGTTATTGTTACTTCACCGCCCTTTATCTCCACCGTTTCCCCAGGCAAACCAATAATTCTTTTAATGAAGCGCTGGGAAGGGTTTTGAGGGTATTTAAAAACTACCACCTCTCCTCTTTCAGGTTCTCTAAACCGGTAAGAAATTTCATCAATAATTAAATAATCGCTGTTTTGAAAAGTAGGTTCCATTGATTGACCTTTAACTAAAAAAGGTTGAAACAAAAAATAGCGAATTGGAACAACTATCACTAAGGCCAGGAGAATAATTTTAAATATCTCCCAGATGAATATGAAAAAATTCTTCAATTTCATATTTCTAATTATAGCAAAATTTTTTAGTTTTACAAGATTAAACTATAATTAAATATGATACTTATTATCGGTCTTGGCAATCCCGGGGAAGAATTTAAGAAAACCCGACATAATCTTGGTTTTCGAGTTGTTAATCAATTCGTGAAAGAAAAGAAATTCTTGAAATTTAAATTTTCAAAAAAATTCAATTCTTTAATTTCTGAAGGATTTTTAGATAAGAAAAAAACAGCTTTAGCTAAACCTCAAACTTTTATGAATGAATCAGGAAAAGCAGTAAAAAAATTGTTTACTGTTTACTGTTCACTATTGACTGATTTGTGGGTGATTCATGATGATGTTGACTTGCTTTTAGGAAAAATAAAAATTGTCAAAAATCGTGGAGCAGCTGGCCACAAAGGAGTTAAATCGATAATTAACGAACTAGGGACAAAAAACTTTGTGAGATTTAGAGTTGGAATTAAACCACAGAGAACAGAGAACAGAAAACAGAAAACAGAAAAGTTTGTTCTTCAAAAATTTACAAAAGAAGAAGAAAAAATTATAAAGAAAGTTATTAAAAAAGGCTGTCTGGCAATTAAGATAGCGATAACCGAAGGAATTGAAAAAGCAATGAATCGGTTTAATAAATAAAAAATCGAGTAAGATTTTCTTTTACTCGACAGAAAATGGGGAAAGAGAACAAATAAAACTTTATATCCAATCCCGCCCTCCGGTCTATCTGCGAGCCCCGTAATGAAAATACATTAGTATTTTACCACGAGCTTCACCCTTTAGTAAAAATTTACTACGGGCGAGCGCTATAATTAAAGGAAGATTACTTCCTAACCGTAGCTAGGGCTCGATAAGGTTTTCAGGAGGGATAACCCTATTCTTTTCATTTATTAAAACTTCAAAGAAATTTTAATAAGCGGAGCCACTCGCAGATAGGCTGGAAGGTGGAATCTTATTCAATTTATATTATAAAAAATAAAAGTTAATTTGTCAAGCCCCCTTCTGCCGGTTTCATTGGTGGGGGTTAAGATGATAAAAGAAAAAAATCTAAATCGAGTTTTAATTGTTAGTATAATCCCCTATTTTTTAGAAAAGGGAAGTTTTTGGTTTGAAGAAAATTTTGAAAAAATTTTACAAATAAGAAAAGTTCAAAGCTGGTGGCAAGATAATACTTTAATTCCAGAAGAAAATCAAATTTTTAATTTTTCTCAATTTTTAAGAAAATTAGATGAATTAGGTTATGAAAAAGTTTATAAAGTCGGGGGTATTGGTGAATTTTCTCAAAGAGGAGGAATCATTGAGGTCTTTCCAATAAATTTGAATTTTCCTTTAAGATTTGAATTTTTAGGAAATAAAATTTTAGAAATCGAGAGATTAAAAATTGAAGTTAAAAATGAGAAGGAGGTAAAAGAAAGATTAAAGAAAAAATTAAAATATCAAAAAATTTATTCTCAGTTAGATCATTTAAAAACAGGGGATTTTTTGGTCCACTTAGATCACGGAATTGGAATTTACAATCAGCAATTAACAATTAATAATCAACAATATCACCAACTCGAATACGCGGAAGGTGACAGACTATATGTCCCAGTAGGATTGGAGAGAAAATTATCAAGATACATAGGCTTTACTCAGCCAAAAATTTCTAGATTAGGCAGTCCTCTTTGGCAGAGAACAAAGAAAAAAATTAAGGAAGAAGCTGAAAAACTGGCTAAAGAACTTTTAGAGATCGCAACCATTAGAGAAATTGCCACCCGCCCCCCTTATTTGCCTTCTAATGAAATTGATTTTCAATTGGCATCGGGCTTTCAATATACCGAAACTCCAGACCAAATCCAAGTAATTGAAGAAATAGAAAAAGATTTAGAAAAAAATCGACCAATCGATAGATTGATTTGTGGTGACGTTGGTTTTGGAAAAACTGAAATTGCTTTAAGAACAATGATAAGAGTGGTGAACTCAGGCTATCAGGCAGTGATGATTTGCCCGACGACAATCTTAGCCAATCAACATTTCCAAAATTTTAAAGAAAGGTTAAAAAATCTCCCAGTGAAAATCAATTTACTTTCAAGATTACAATTGAAAAGAGAACAAAAGGAAATAATCAAAAAATTAAGAGAAGGAAAAATTGACATTATAATTGGCACTCACCGAATTTTATCAAAAGATGTAGCATTTAAAAATTTAGGGATCTTAATTATTGATGACGAGCAAAGGTTTGGAGTCAGACAAAAAGAGAAATTGAGAAAGATACGTTCATCTCTTGATGTTCTTTCACTTTCTGCCACTCCAATCCCCAGAACCTTATATTTAGCCCTATCTTCTTTAAAGAAAATTTCTTTAATCCAAACTCCACCAGTAGGCCGATTACCGGTTAAAACTTTTATTTTACCCTGGTCAGAAAAAGTTATTAAAGAGGCAATTGAAAACGAAATTTCAAGAGGAGGTCAGATTTATTATTTACACAATAGAATTGAAACAATTGGGGTAGTCAAAAATCTTTTGGAAAATTTAGTTCCCGGGGCAAGAATTGGCATCGCCCATGGTAGGTTAAGGGAAAAAGAACTGATAAAAGTAATGACTAAATTTCAAAATAAAATTATTAATGTTTTAGTTGCTACCACTATAATTGAAAATGGTCTTGATTTTCCTAATGTTAATACCTTAATTGTTGCTGATGGAACGAGATTAGGTTTAGCTGAGGCATATCAAATAAGAGGAAGAGTTGGTAGGTCTCATATCAAGGCTTTTGCCTATTTTCTCTATGGCAGAAATCTTTCAGAGAAAGCAAAAATGAGATTAAAAGCCCTAAAGGAAGCTGAAGCCCTGGGTTCCGGTTATAGAATTGCCTTAAAAGATTTGGAAATTCGAGGAGCTGGAAATATTTTGGGAAGGGAACAATCTGGAAATATAAATCAGGTGGGATTAAATTTATATTGCCAAATGTTATCTGAAGCTATCGAAAAATTAAAACCGAAATAAAAAAGAGCCAAGTTTCAAGATTTGTAAACTTTAAATTTAATGATAGACTTGTTCTAATGGAGGAAATAAAAAAAATTTCAATTGAGGATAACAATTATCCAAAACTTTTAAAGAAGATTAAAAATCCACCAAAAATTCTTTATTATTTAGGTGAGATGAAAGCTGAAGAACCATGTTTTGCAATTGTTGGCACTAGAAGATTTTCTCCTTATGGAAAAAGAATTGCTTTAGAAATTGCTGGAGACTTAGCCGAAGCCGGACTAACTATTGTTTCAGGTTTAGCTCCTGGAATTGATACCTTTGTTCACCAGGCAACAATTGAAGAGGAGAAAAGAACAATTGCTATTTTGGGCACTGGGCTTGATGAAAAAAGTATTTATCCTCAATCTAACTTAAAACTAGCTAAAAAAATTTTGGAATTAGGAGGTTGTCTAATTTCTGAATACCCCCCGGGAACTCGGGGAACCCAATTTACTTTCCCTCAAAGAAATAGAATAATTTCAGGAATTTCTTTGGGCGTATTAGTAGTTGAAGCAAAAGAGAGAAGTGGGGCCTTAATTACTGCTAATTGGGCAAAGACACAGAATCGGAAGGTTTTTGCCATTCCTGGCTCAATTCATTCTTCAAATTCAAAGGGCTGTCATCTCCTGATTAAAAAAGGAGCTAAATTGGTAGAAAATGCTAACAACATCATAAAAGAACTAAATCTCCCTCATTTGAAGCGGAAGTTTAAACAGGAATTTGAGGGAGAAAATATTGAGGAAAATTTAATTTTAGAGGCCCTAAAAGAAGACGCCTTGTATATTGACAAAATTATTGAGAAAACAAAACTTGAAGCTTCAACAGTGGCGAGCACCCTTGCAATAATGGAAATAAAAGGTACAGTAAGAAACTTAGGAGGTAATAATTATGCGTTGGCGCGCTAAAATCTGTTAAATATTAAATATGAACTTAATTTTAGTAGAAAGTCCTACAAAATCTAAAACTCTAAAAAAATTTTTAGGCAAAGATTATCAAATTGCCGCAACTTTTGGGCATATTCGCGATTTACCAGAAAAAAAATTCGGAGTAGATATTAAAAATGATTTTAAGCCAAAGTATATCATTGTCTCTAAATCTAAAAAGATAATTCAATTCTTAAAAAAACTTACTGAAAAATCAAAATTAACAATTTTAGCTACTGATAGTGACAGAGAAGGAGAGGCTATTGCCTGGCACTTAACTCAGGCTTTGAATTTGGACGGGAAAAATCCTTATCAAAGAATTGTCTTCCATGAAATTACCAAATCGGCAATTAAGGAAGCTTTAGAAAATCCAAGAAAAATTGATATGAACTTAGTTGGTGCCCAACAGGCCAGAAGGATTTTAGATAGAATTGTTGGTTATAGATTATCTCCTTTTTTATGGAAAAAAGTAGCCAGAGGATTGTCAGCGGGAAGAGTCCAATCAGTGGTAGTAAGGTTGGTAGTTGAAAGAGAAAGAGAAATTAAAAACTTTGTTCCTCAGGAATACTGGAAAATTACTGCCATGCTAAAAAAACAGAACGAGAACATTTCTCGCTCTGGTGAATTTGAGGCGGTTTTAATTAAAAAAGATGGAAAAATTATTCCGAAATTAGGAATTAAAACACAAAAAGAAGCAGATAAAATTTTAAAAGATTTAAAAGGAGCCAAATACAAAGTAATCAACGTTGAGAAAAAAGAAATAAAGCGAAATCCTCTCCCTCCTTTTACTACCAGCACCCTTCAGCAAGAAGCCTGGAAAAGATTTCACTGGCCAGCCAAATTAACAATGAGAGTCGCTCAGAATCTTTATGAAAAAGGACATATCACCTATCATAGAACCGATTCTTTAAATCTTTCTGATCAATCTTTATTTGCAGCTAAAAAATTTATCATTAAGAATTATGGTAAAGAATATTGGGCTGGTTTTTTAAGAAAATATAAAGCCAAAGGAAAAGTCCAGGAGGCTCACGAGGCCATAAGACCTACCTATCCTAGCAAAATCCTCGAGAAACTAAAATTGGATGAGAACAGTTCCCGGCTCTATGACTTAATCTGGCGAAGATTCATTGGCTGCCAGATGGCCCAAGCTATTTTTGATTCAACAACAGTTGATGTATTAACGACAAACGACAAGCGACAAGTGACAAGTTATACTTTTCGGGCCACGGGGCAAATTTTAAAATTCGATGGATTCCTAAAGGTCTATCCTATTAAATTTGAGGAAAAAGAATTGCCACCACTTGAAATTGATGAAATTTTAGAACTTATCAAATTAATTCCTTCTCAGCATTTTACCCAGCCTCCGTCAAGATACACTGAGGCCACTTTAATTAAAGCCCTAGAAAAAAATGGAATTGGCCGGCCCTCAACTTATGCTCCAATATTATCTAAAATTCAAGGAAGAAATTATGTTGAAAAAGATGAAAAAAAACGTTTCAAACCAGCTGAAATCGGAACAGTGGTTAATGATCTTTTGGTAAATCATTTCCCAAAAATTGTTGATGTCAAATTTACAGCCGGGATGGAAGAAAATTTAGACAAAATTGCCCAGGGAAAAGAAAAATGGACCAAGATTTTAGGGAGATTTTATGAACCTTTTGAAGAAAATCTAAAACAAAAAGATAAAGAAATCTCAAAAAAGGACTTAATTGAAAAAACTGAAAAAGTCTGTCCCAGGTGTGGTTCGCTGCTTTTAATTAGGCTTGGAAAATTTGGAAGATTTTATGCCTGCCCAAAATTCCCTAAATGCAAATATACTGAACCTCTTGAAGAGAAAACTCTGGGAATAAAATGTCCGAAATGTAAAAAAGGTGAATTGGTTGAAAAAAGAACTAAAAAAGGAAAAATTTTTTATGGCTGCTCAAATTGGCCGGAATGTGATTTTGCCTTATGGGATAGACCGACTGGCGAGTTTTGTCCAAAATGTAAATCGCTTTTAGTCAAAACAAAAAGAGGGCAAATAAAATGCTCGAAGAAAGAATGTGATTTTAAAATTGACAGATGAATAATTTTTGGTAAGCTAAAATTAAGCCGCGGTGCTGGAACTGGAAGACAGGATGGACTCAAAATCCATTGTCCCAAAAGGACGTGTGGGTTCAATTCCCACCCGCGGCACCAATACAAAAAGCCCTTAAAGGGCTTTTTGTAATATCACAAATAATACCGAGAAGGGTTCTCGGACTAATTTTATTTTAGATTTTCAATAGCTAGTTTTATTGCTCCTATTACTGGTTCAGCTTTAGGTTTTAAAAACTTAACTTTTGAAGCAAATTTTTTGATTTCTTTCTTTGCTGTATTTAAAAGAATTTTTGATTTAAACATTTTACCAACCAAGACTAAAGAAAATTTTTGATTTTGAAAATTTAATTTTTTAATTACTGAAATCGCAGCTAAAGCTAATTCTTTCCCGGCTTTTTCCATAATTGAAATAGCGATTTTATCTCCCGTTTTAGAGGCCTTATCAATAATTCTTGAAATTAAAGAGGTCCGCAAGATTGAATCTTTCGAATAAGCTTTTTTTAATAAATCTTCTTTTCGTTTTAACTTCCATTCTTTAAAAATTAATTTTGTGATTTTAGTTTTAGGACTTCTTCCATCTAATTCTTTAAAAATTGCCTGAAAACCCTTTAGGCCGGCCCAAAATCCAGAACCCTCATCATCTAACCAACCCCAACCACCAACTTTTGCCTCTTTTTTGCCACGCCAGCCATGGGCTACACAACCGGTGCCTGAAATTAAAACAACGCCTTCTTTCTCATCAGTTCCTGCTCTAAAAGCTATAATCTGATCTGAACCAATTTCTATTTTTCCTTTTAAAATTTTAGAAATTCCCTTTTCCTTCAGAATCTCTTTTTTAATTTTGTCTTTTTTAAATTTATATTCTTCCTCAACTGCTGCCAAAGCTATGAAAGCTGATAAAATTTTTCCTTTCTTTGGTAAAACTTTTTTGATTGCTAAAGCAATATTTTGAGCTGCTTCTTTTATTCCAACATTCCTCAAATTTGAAGGGCCAGTCTTTGCCAATCTCAGAATTTTTCCTTTTAAATTGCCTAAAGCAGCAATTGTCTTTGTCCCTCCCCCATCAACTCCGATTACATACCCGCCTGCCATCGGCCTGAGCCGAAGGCTCTGGGGGGCAAGTTGCTTCTTATTTTCTTTTTTCATTTTTTAATTTTAACAAAAAAATGGGCGTTAAGCCAATTTTGACTAACGCCATGGATTAAAATAAGGTTTTTAAAGAGCAATTCTGTTGTCGGAAGAAAAAAGGGAAAAAAGGGGGGGAGAGAAATTGGTTGATTAATTGGTGAGAGAATTATGTAGTCTCGTATGTTGCCAGACGCGTTCGGGACCCTGGTTCTTTTATAAACAGTTGTCCTCCTAGAGATACTAAATTGGGGAATTTTTTCTGTGTTTCTTTATCAATGATTACTATCGTATTAAGAACTGCTTTTTTTTCAATTGTTATCTTTTTGGTTGCTGTACTTTTTACTCCTCTGTCCTTCATCTTTCTTCCAGTCATTCGTTCCCCTTCTTTCTTTGCTTCAATATTTCTTTCGGCGTTATGAAACGCTATAGTCCTTGGTCTTTCAAAGACATTTCAATTATAACAAATTAAGTTATCCCCATCAAGTCTTTTACTTCAACAATCCTTTAAATTTTACTTCCGCTTGAGTTTCTTAAAATTTTGAGAAGTGTAGTAAATAGTATTATCTTCGATATTTTTAAATACTAAAGAACCGGGTCCGATTTGACAATCAGACCCTACTAAAATTCCAGGCATTAAAAAAAGATTATAGCAAATTTTGTATTTTCACCAATAATAAGCCTTAAGGAATTAAGCCCTGTTTTACTTTGTTATTTTATATTGTATATTATTTTTTTCAATTCTCTTAGATTTTTTACTAAAAAATCAATGTTCTTATTATTTTTTTCTTTAGAACATTTCCCCTCCCCTCGATTAATTCTTATAGTAGTGATATTTAGGAAATTTTTTTTAATCTCAGAAAGCGCCGCAGGGCTATCATCAACAAATACCGCTTTTTCGTTGTCCTTCAAAAATTTTTTAAAAATAGAAACTTTATTAATATCTTTGCTTATGAAAAATTTTTTGAAATAATCAGCGACTTCTGATTTTTTAATTTTTTCACTCTGAAATTTCTCTTCTCCATAAGACACAATAATCAAGTCAAAATCCTTTTTTATCTTTCTCAAAAAAGGTAGAACATCAGAATATAAAAATTGTTTAGATTGATTTAAAACTTTCTTGAATGATTTTTCCAATTCTTTAAGAGAAATTTCTGGTTTTTCCTTAATAATTAATTCAAATTGTCGAGAAGGTCTATAGTTTTTGCCTTCGCTTTTTGATTCTTGGTAAGTTTTTTGAAACGATTTCTTATCTACCTTTAACTTTAAAAGGGAATATTTAAGGGTTTCGTAGAATTTTTTAGCTGAAAATAAGGTGTGGTCAAAATCAAAAATTATTTTCATATTTAGCCTTGGATTTTTTTAAATTTTCGGCCGTGGAAAATTTTTGTTACATCTCCTACTTCTTCCAAATCTTTAACAAATAATTCATAATTTTTATTAACTTTATGAACCGCCAATACTTCAACTTTATTACAGGTTTTTTTTCGATAGGGGGAATAAATTAATGAGAAATAAACATTAAGCCCTTCCACTAATTGAGAATATCCTCCTTCTTTTTCTTGAGAAGTATGCAACCTAATTGTCCTTCTTTTTTTCTTCCATTGTTTATCAATTGGGATTCTTAATACTTTTTCAATAGCACCGGGATCTTGTTTTAAAAAAGGAAAAAACCAGGCACAATAATATACTTCCAATGGTTTTATTTTACTTCTTTTGATTGCCTCTCTTCCTATTTGATAAGTTGCTCTATGATCTATATGGGCTTCTGTTTTTCCAGGTAAAAAGACAATATTTGGTTTAAGATCCTCTATTAATTTAATTAATTTTTCTATAATTTTATCTCGTTTTTTCCTATTTATTTTTCCCAAAGTTCCGTCCTCAATATCAAAATTATAAAATTTATCTATACCTAGAAATTCTCTTTCTTCTTTAGCTTCTTTTGCTCTAATTATTCTTAATTTATTCGGAGAAATTTTATTACTCCCGTGCCTCCCATCAGTCATTTGAATATACATAATTCTCCAACCCTTCTCTAAAAGTTGAATTAATGTTCCGCCCATCCCTATTATTCCATCGTCATCATGATAATTTATAATAATAGCTTTTGGCATATTTTGATTGAGATTAACAAAGTTAACTTGTTCTCGCTTATAGTTTTCCCTCCTAATCTCTTAGAAATCCAAGTCTGCGGCCGAGACTTCTATTCCCTCTTGACATATCCACTCAGAATTCACTCAGAAATCTTTTCTTTTCAAGTCTCAGAAAAGCTTTATCGGGAGGATTTTTTAATTCCTTTAAATTCAGTATAAAAAGTGGTGTTGTCTTCAATATTTTCGAAAACAACTGAATTAGGACTGATATTACAATTAGCACCAATTAAAATTCCTGGCATTAGAGAGACGTTGATTCCGGTTTTTGAATTTTCTCCCATAATAACACCCAGAGAATCAAGTCCCGTTCTAATTTTCTCACCCTTAACTACTGATTTTATCTCCCTCCTATCAATTCTAACATTGGCGGTTATTGTCCCTGCTCCAATCCGACAGCCTTTACCAAATATTGAATCACCAAAGAAACCAGAATGAGTATGAACCTTTTCTTGACAAATAGATCTGGTAACCTCAGCCATTGCCCCAATTAAGACATTATCTTCTAAATTAGTATATTCTCGAATTAAAGAATTATTTCCTATAATACAATTTTTGCCAATATAACAAGGTCCTCTAATTGTAGCTCCCTCAAAAATTCTTGTATAACCTCCAATAAAAACTTTACCTTTAATGGTTGCCTTTTTTGAAATCTTAGAAGTTTTGCTTATTTTTGAATTTAAATGGTTCTCGAATAAATATTTACAAATTCTAAACAAATGCCAGGGATATTTTAAAGAAGGGGTTTCAACTTCGCTCTTTTTTAAAATTACCACTCTAACATCATTTTTTTTCATATATTCTGATAAAGCATCTTCGAAATCATAGAGATGTTTTTTAACTTTTTGATAAATTTTGAAAAATCCAGACTCTAAAAGATAAACCCCTATTACTCTTATATTTGATGGCTCTTTTCCTTTTTTGGGTTTCTCAATGATTTCCAAAACTCTATCTCCCTTAAGCCTCATCGTTCCATAAAGTTGAGGATATTTTGTTTTTTGGCCAAACAAAATATTTCTGGATTTTGATTTTATATTCTGAACTATCTCATCTACATCTACCCTCTCGGCATTCAGAACTAAAAACCTACTTTTCACTAACTTTCTTGCCTGCCAAAGGGCATTTCCCATCCCCTTAGATGTTGATTGAACAAGATATTTTATATTTATTCCGAATTTATATTTTTTTAATTCTCTCTCAATATCTCTTTTGGATCCCTGAACAATTATGATTTCTTTAGATCCTGCCCTTTTTAAGCCTTTCAAAGTATAAAAAATCAAGGGCTTTCCCATGATTTTAATTAGGGATTTATGTCTCTTATTCAACGGCCAAAAACGAGAGGATTGACCAGCAGCCAAAATTACAGCTTGCATAATTTAATAATTACTTTAGTTATTTTTTGGGGATCGTGCTCAATTGCTTCCTTTAATAAAAGATTCCTGCCGATAAATTTTGCCTTCGGTAAATTTTCATTCACCTCTACTAACTTCAATAACTCTGGATGTTTCTTTTTATATTTTTTAACTATCTCTTTTCTTGGAACAAAATTATTATAAATAACATAATCTAATTTGTCTTTTAAATATCTTTCTATTTGGTTTACAAAATCTAAAACAGTAAAATCATTAGTTTCACCATATTTTGTCATCAAATTGCAGAGATAAACTTTTTTGGCTTTGCTTTTTTTGATTGCCTCTGGTATTCCTTGAGTTAATAAAATTTGAGAAAGAGTAGAATACAAATCACCTGGCCCTATAACTATCAAGTTGGCTTTATTTATTGCCTTTAAAGCCTCAGGGTAGGCCTTAGCTTTTGGTTTCAAAAAAACTTTTTTAATTTTTAAATTCGCATTGTGTTTTGGTTTATCAATATTTGTCTCACCTGAAATTATCTTTCCATTTTCCAAAATGGCATAGAGGTTTGCCTTATCAAGGGTTGAGGGTATTACCTGGTGGGAAATATTTAAAAGCCTTTTTACTTCTTTAATAGTTTTTTCGTAATCTCCGGTGGCGAGTTCCAAAGCGGTAATTAAAAGATTGGCAAAATTTTGCCCTTTTAGTTCGCCTGCCTGAAAACGATAATTAAAAAGGTCTTGAATTATCGGAGAGGTGTTGGCAAGGGCGATAAATGATCTCCGGATATCACCAGGGGATAAAATCTTGTAATCTTTTCTCAATCTGCCAGCTGACCCTCCCGAATCTAACATGGCGCAAATTGCCGATATTTTGACTGGATATTTTTTAAGCCCTTGCAAGACTGTCTTCGGCATAGCATTTCCTCCACCAAGACACACAATTTTTTTCATATTTTAAATTACTTAGCTAATTTGAAGGTTTTTAAATTTAAATCTAAATATTTTTTAGGAATTACTTTTTTGATTGCCTTTGAAATTGCATGCGGTTTCAGGGGTATTAAATTGTTAACAGAAGCATAGCTCAAAAGAAAAATTCCAGCTGTAATCTTGGCGCCCACTCCTTTTTGACAGATTTCTGAAGCTGGAATGAAAATTATTTTTTGGGAAAACTTTTTAATCTCTTTTAAAATTTCTTTTTTATCCTTGATTTTTCGATTTGGAATAGGAATAAAAAAATCATTAACCAGGAAAATAGTCTCTTTTGAAGCGAAATGGCATCCTCTTAAAGATTCCTGAGCTTCTAGAGAAATTATTAAATCGGCTCCTCCTTGGCTAACCAGGGGAGAATAAATAGTCTTGCCAAATCTAAGATGAACCTCTACCGATCCCCCTCGCTGGGAAAGTCCATGGAGTTCAGAAGTTTTCACATCATATCTTTCCATTAAAGCCGCTTCGGCAATAATCTGCAAAAGAGTCAATATTCCCTGTCCTCCAACACCATTAATGAAAAGATTAAAGTTTTTTTCCATTTTTGAATTATTTATTTTTCACGAATAAACAAGGTCTTTTACTAACAATGACCGAAACTTCCTTTTTCTTCAGGAAGTCCTTTATTGTTTTGATAAATTCTTTCTGATTGATTGGGTCAATAACTTTAAAATATTTAACTCCACAGGCCTGAACAATATCCTCAATTTTTATTGCCCGGGTTTTCTCACCCATTCCAGTCTTTCCAACCCCCGGATGAGGCTGATGTCCAGTCATAGCAGTTGTTCGATTATCTAAAATTATAATTAAAGGATTAGATTTATTAACAACTGCATTAATCAAGGCTGGGATTCCGGCATGAAAGAAAGAGGAGTCGCCAATAAAAGTGATTAATTTTTGGCCACTGGCTTTTTTAATTCCATGGGCGATTCCGATTGAAGAACCCATACACGACAAATAATCTTGCATCTCAATTGGTGGGAGACGGAAAATCATATAACAACCAATACCACCTCCAAAAATTACTTTTTTAGGATCAACCACTTTATTCACGGCTGAAAGGACTAACCAATAAGGGCAACCAGGGCAAAGTTGAGGAGGTCTTTTCTGGAAAACTGAATCAGGTGTGGAAATTTTATATTTTGAGCGATAGCGAAAAATATCCCCAGAGGCATACTTTCTCCCGACAAATCTCGCCAAGGCAAAAGTAACATCTTCAGGATGTAATTCACCAATCTCAGATAACAAGTTTTTACCGAAAACCTGAAGCTTTGGATTAATATCTTTGGCAAAAGCTTTTATTTCTTTTTCCAAATACCCTTCTAATTCCTCAATAATTAAAACTTTTTTAAGATTTTTTATAAATTTTTTTATTTTTTTCTCAGGCAAAGGATGAAAAAATGCAAGTTTCAAAACCGGCAACTTTAAATTAAGCTCCTTTTGAGCCTCCATAATATATTGATAGGAAATCCCTGAGGTTACAATACCTCCCTCTTGTCTCTTGTTGCTTGTTGCTAGTTGCTCAATTAAATTTATCTCACTTTTTTCCGAAAATTCTTTAATTTTTTCAATTTTTTCTAAAAGCTCTCTTTTCATTTCCAAAACCCGGGGAGGCATAGTTGAGAATTTCTCTGGATTTTTAATAAACTTTCCCAATTTTCTTTTAATTTTTGGGAGTTTATCAAGCTTAACCGGACACTTCTGATGAGAAACCCTGGTGGTCACTCTAATCATTATTGGTATTTTAAATTTTTTAGAAAGTTTGAAGGCCAATTTTGTAAAATCTTTACATTCCTGAGGATTTGATGGTTCTAAAATTGGAATGTGGGCTAAATAGGCAAAGGCTCTTGTGTTCTCTTCGGATTGGGCTGAGCTCCAACAAGAGGGATCATCGGCAACTAAAATAACCATTTCTCCCTCAACACCAATATAACAGAGAGGCATTAAAGCATCAGAGGCCACATTCAATCCAAAATGCTTCATAGCTACCAAAGATTTTAGACCGGAAAAACTAGCCCCAGCTCCTGCTTCCAAAGCCACTTTTTCATTGGTTGAAAATTCAAAATAAACACCGGCAGCCTTGGCAATTTTTGAAAAAACATTCCCAATTTCTGAAGCTGGTGTACCTGGATAAGTAGAGACAAAATTGACCCCTGACTCTAAAGCTCCTCTGATAATTGCTTCATTACCAAGAAGGATTATTTTTTTACCTGGTCTGTTTAAAAGAATTTCTCTCATAAAAATAAAAAATAATTTGCATTGCCAAATAATAAATCTTCTAAAATTTAATTTTACTCTACAGTAACTGATTTAGCAAGATTCCTGGGCTTGTCAACATCGCATCCTTTTAATACTCCAATGTAGTAGGCGAAAAGTTGTAAGGGTGTAACACTTAAAATCGGAGTTAACATCTCCAGGGTTTTTGGAATATAAATCACACTATCTACTAATTCTTCAATTTTTTTATTTCCTTCTGTTGTTAAGACAATAACTCTACCTTTTCTTGCTCTTATTTCTTCGATATTAGAAATCATTTTATCATAGACTGAATCTTTAGGACAAATAGCAAAGATAGGGAAATTTTCATCAATTAAGGCAATGGGTCCGTGTTTCATTTCTCCAGCTCCATAACCTTCGGCATGGATATAAGAAATTTCTTTTAATTTTAAGGCACCCTCTAAAGCAATCGGGAAATTGTATTTTCTACCAAGAAACAAAAAGTTATTATAATTTTTATACTTTTCTGCTAATTTTTTAATCTGAGAAGAACTTTTCAAAACCTCTTTTACCAAATCGGGAATTTTTAAAATTTCTTTAGCAATCCTTTGGCCAATTACCAAAGACATTTCCCTTTGTCTTCCCAAAAACAAAGTCAAAAGGGCCAAAACTTCAAGTTGAGAAGTGAGAGCTTTAGTTGAAGCTACTCCAATTTCAGGACCAGCGTGATTATAAACGCCCGCTATAGTTTCTCTGGCAATTGAAGAACCAACAACATTCACAATCCCCAAAGTTAATATCCCCTTTTCTTTTGCTTCTCTAATTGCTGCCAATGTATCAGCTGTTTCGCCACTTTGGGAGATTGCTAAAACTGCTGTGTTTTTATCTAAAATTGGTTTTTTATAACGAAACTCAGATGCAATCTCAACCTCTACTGGGATTCTGGCATATTCCTCTAACATATATTCACCAACTAAGGCAGCGTGATAGGCAGTTCCACAGGCAACAATAATTAACCTTTTAATTTTTCTTAATTTTTCTTTTACACTTTCTAATCCTCCTAATTTTGCCCGACCCGTTTCTAAAATTATCCTTCCTCTTTGAGAATTTTCTAAACTTTCAGGCTGTTCCATTATTTCTTTCAGCATGAAATGAGGGTAGCCTCCTTTCTCAGCTTCTTCAAGAGTAAATTCTATTTCTTCTGGAACTTTTTCTTTGAGAATGAAAAACTTTTCTTGAGTAATTACCGCTGTTTCATAATCATCGAGATTTATTATCTTTCTTGTAAAAGGAACAATTGCTGCTGGATCAGAAGCTATAATATACTCCCTTTCATTCAATCCGATTAAAAGAGGGGAGGATAATCTAGCAGCAACAATTTTTCGAGGATCCTGACGAGAAATTACACAAATTGCATAAGTTCCCTTAACTAACCTCAAAGCTTTTCTAACGGCTTCTTCTAAATTTCCTTGAAAAAGCTTCTCAATCAAATGGCACAAAACTTCAGTATCTGTTTCAGATGAAAATTTATGACCTTCTTTTATCAATTGCTCTTTTAATTCTTTGTAATTTTCAATTATTCCATTATGAACTAAAAAAAGATTTTTTTGACAGTCCCAGTGAGGGTGAGCGTTTTCGTCAGTTACCTCTCCATGAGTTGCCCATCTTGTATGGAAAATCGAGGGGTTTCCGCTCAAATCAAATTTAGACTCTTCGAGTTTCTTTTCTAATAAATTTATTCTTCCTGCACTTTTCAAACAAAAAATTTCTTTTTTTTCTGAATTAAAAAAAGCTAGGCCAGCTGAATCGTATCCTCTATACTCTAATCTCTTTAAAGCATCAAGGCCTGTTTTTATATTATTATTTTTTCCGATTAAGCCGATTATTCCGCACATAAATTTGATTTTTTATTTTAACATTTAATTTTAAAAAAGAATAGGAGAGATAAAAAATAGGCGTTAAAGCAATTTTTAACGCCTTCTGGAAACTAACTTGCTGGCTGTTGTGCTCAGTAAGACCTCGACATCTTTTGCCCATTCTGCATCTTCTGTTTTTTTCTTCCCAGATGTAGATTTTGGACACAGCTTACAAAGTTTGTGTCCGGAATACTCTCTAAAACATTTGCTATCTTTGTATTTTTCATAGCAAATCATTATCCATTCTTCATCAGATAGTCCCTTTTCTTTTTTTTCTTTCAGGGTTGGGACAATTATCTCCTTTTTAGGTTCCTCTAATTCCCACCTCCATCCAACAATTTCTCTCCTTTTCAATTTTTTTCACTTTTGAAGATTCTAATTTTATATTAGCAAATTATCATTCTCTGTCAAAAACTAAGATTTTTTAAATATCACAATCTTTGTCCAGTCTGGCTTTAAAAATTGTTTTAAATTCATATTCCTATTCCCAATAATTATTTTTTTCCTTTTACTTCTTTAAAACACTTGTTGCAAAAATGAATCTCTAATTTAAATCCTCCCTTATTTAACCAAACATGCCAAGCTTTTCTTATTTTTCTTTGACATTTCGCACATCTAAATTCTCTATACTCGGGAGTTTTCTTTATCTTCCAGGTTTTAACGATTTTAAATATTTTATTTTCATTCATCTTATATACCAAGTTTTTTAAAAGCATCTTCAATCATTTCTCTATGATCCCATCCTATGTCTATATTTTTCAATTCTTGTTTAGAGAAAAATTTCACATCTTGTATATTTTCTCCAGGCTTTAAATCCCCTCCAACTAATTTGCACAAAAAAACTAGTGCAACAAAATGTCCCCTTCTGTCTCTTTTAGGATTAGTATAGGCGCTAACTAAAGACCCTTTTTCAAAAGGATAATAAAAATCGATTTTTAATCCAGTTTTTCTTAGGGTATGTCTTTTCAATTCATCTAAAATAGTGTCGCTATACAAAACCTGCCCTCCGGGCAAATGCCATTTACCACCCTCTTCTATGCCTTCTGTTCTTAGGGCCAAAACAACTCTATAATCTTTAGTAATAATTACTGGGTCTACATGAACAGTTGGATATTTTGCATTCATAATTTACACAACTATATTAATTAATTTCCCGGGAACAAAAATGACTTTTTTAATTTCTTTTCCTTTTATCCATTTTTTGATTTTTTCACAAGAAAGAGCTAATTTTTTGGCTTTTTTTTCAGAAATACCAGCTTCAACTTTTGCTCTATCTCTAACTTTTCCATTCACCTGGATAACCAGAGTAATCATTTCTTCTTTTACCAATTTCGGATCATATTTTGGCCAGGGCTGATTGTGAATTGAATTTTTAGCTTTGAATTCTGAACTTTCAATAAAATATTTTTGCCAAATTTCCTCAGTTAGATGAGGCGCAAAAGGAGCTAAAAGTAAAAGTAATGTCTTTATATGCTGTGGGCTGTAGTCCCTAGACTGTAGATTATTTACTAAAATCATTAGTTGAGAAATAGCTGTATTGAATTTAAAGTTTTCAATGTCTTCGGTAACTTTCTTTATTGTCTGATGAATTAATTTCTCGAGTCTTACGTCTTGTCGCTTGTCGCTTGTCCCTTGTCGCTCAACCTTTTCTTGAAGTCTCCAGGCTTTCTCTAAAAATCTCCTCGTCCCGATTATTCCTTTGATATTCCAATTTATTGCCTCATCAAAAGGACCCATAAACATCTCATATAATCTAAAAGCATCGGCTCCATATTTTTCAATTATTTCATCAGGTAAAATCACATTTCCTCTTGATTTTGACATTTTTTGACCATCTGGAGCCAAAATCAAACCCAAAGTTTTAAGTTTTAAAAATGGTTCTTTAAACTTTATTAAGCCAGCATCATATAAAACTTTTGTCCAGAATCTAGCATAAAGTAAGTGTAAAACTGCATGCTCAGCCCCCCCAACATATAAATCTACCGGCAGCCAATAATTTATCTTCTTTCTATTCCAGCTAAATTCTTTATTCTTATGTAAGAGATAAGCAATGAAGTACCAACAAGATCCTGCCCACTGAGGCATTGTATTTGTTTCTCTCTTAGCTGAACCCCCACATTTTGGGCAAATAGTTTGTACCCATTTTTTAATTGCTGCTAAAGGAGATTCTCCAGTTCCAGTAGGCAGATATTTTTTAATTCTTGGAAGCTTCAAAGGCAGATCTTTCTTTCTTAAGGGAACTACCCCACATTTTTGACAATGAACTATTGGGACGGGTTCTCCCCAATATCTCTGTCTTGAAAAAATCCAGTCTCTCAGTTTAAAATATACGGCTTTTTTGGCTAAATTTTTCTTAGTCAACCATTCCCCTATTCTTTCTCTAGCTTCCCTTGATTTCATTCCAGTAAAACGATCAGAATTAATTAAAATTCCTTCTTTCTCATAAGCCCGGTCAAATCTTCCATCAGACACTATTAAAGGAGCTTCTTTCTTTGATTCTTTTTTTTCATAATAGGGCTTAATGACTTCGATTACTGGCAAATTATATTTTCTGGCAAAATCAAAGTCCCTTTGGTCGTGAGCAGGGACAGCCATAATAGCCCCTGTTCCATAATGAATCAAAACATAATCAGCCACGAAAATAGGAATAGCTCGGCCATTTACCGGATTAATTGCTTTAATTCCCCTAATTTCTATCCCAGTTTTCTCTTTTACCTCGCTTATTCTTTCTCTCTCAGTTTTTTTCTTTGACTCTTTAATATATCTTTCGACAGATTTGAAATTTGAGATTTGAGATTTAAGCTTTGAAATAATTTGATGCTCTGGTGCTAATACCAAATAAGTGCAACCAAAAAGAGTATCTGTCCTTGTAGTAAAAACTGGAATTTTATTTTTGATTTTTGAGATTTGAGATTTGAGATTAAATACTATTTCCCATCCCTCTGATTTTCCAATCCAATTTCTCTGCATTTCCTTTATTTGCTCTGGCCAATCAAGTAAATCCAAATCTTTCAATAATCTATTAGCATAGGCAGTGATCTTTAAAACCCACTGTCTTAGATCTTTTTTTGTTACCTCAGTGCCACACCTTTCACATTTCCCTTCAATCACTTCCTCGTTAGCTAATCCTGTTTTACAAGAAGGACACCAATTAATCGGCAAGGTTGCTTTGTAAGCCAAACCCATTTTATAAAGTAAAAGGAAGATGAATTGAGTCCATTTGTAATATTCAGGATCGGTTGTGTTTATTTCTCTTGACCAATCATAGCTTAAACCAATCATCTGAAGTTGTTTTTTCATTCGCTTTATATTTCTCCTGGTAATAATTTCTGGATGAATTCCGGTTTTTATGGCATAGTTTTCAGTTGGCAGGCCAAAAGCATCCCAACCCATTGGATGCAAAAGATTAAAACCCTTCCTTCTCATAAAATGGGCGAAAACATCAGTAGCAATATAACCTCTTGGATGACCAACATGCAAACCTTCGGCTGATGGATAGGGAAACATATCCAAAATATAAAATTTTGGCTTTTTCGAAAAATCTTTTGCCTTGAAAATCCCGAGTTCTTCCCAAATCTTTTGCCACCTCTTTTCAATTTTGCACGGATTATATTCCATATTTTTTATTTTATCACATAAAAAAGAAAATAAGCTTTTTTATATTGTTAATAAAGCAATTGATAACGATCTTGATAGAGAACGATTATAATTTAGAGACTTATTGGGCTAATATAATGATTTGGTTTATCCAATGTAATATACTCTCTCCTACCATCTTTTCTATAATTGCCGAAAATTTCTACCACGTCTCCTTCATAAACACAAGAAAAGAATAACCAATAATAAGTTATTATATCAAACACTTTATCATCAATCTTTACCTTTGCTATTCTGGGACAAAAATGAGTTCCAGTAGAGTCTAAGACTTCTCCTTTGGTTTTTATTTCTTTAATTGGTGGGGTTGTGATGGGATTGGGGGGTATTTCATTCTTCTTATATACAAATCTGATACACATAGTTTCTTCTCCATAAATGTTTACTCTACTCCATTTTCTTTTTTCTATTTTAAATATTCGATTTACATCAATGGGACAATATTCAGACCAACCTTCACTTTTAAGTAGACGCTGTTCATCTGTAGCTTTTTTTATTTTCGCGTTTTTTAAAATTAAATCGAATTTTTTTCTTAATTTGCTTAAATTCTCTCTTCCGTATATAACTAAATCTATATCACTAGTTTCTCTGCCCAAACCAACAAGAAAAGAGCCATAAATTCCTATATCTTCTATAGGTACTTGACCAATTTCATTAATGGAAAGAATCAAATTCTCCCATTTTGTGCCTTTAAAAATTTCACCATCCCAACATTCTTTCATTTTACTTTGGGGAGTATAGTGAGTAATAATATCTTGAGTGAGGACTAATACACCATATCTATGTAAATCTGATGCTTCAGGCAAATAATCTGGATGTAATTTTGAGATTAATTTACTGGAATGCTCTTCTACTCGTCGCCTAAATCTTTTCCCAGTTGCTCTTTCAATTCGATCCCCATTCTTGTCCGGAAAAAACACAGGGACTACTCTAACTTTCTCTGGGGGATGATAATAACCTTTTACGATAAAAATTATATCATCAAAAGTTTTGATATAATCACAATCTCTGGACATAATTAAGTCAAAGTTATCAAAAATTTAAATTATCTTAATTTTTCATTTTATCATAAAAATTAGATTTTTAAACTAAATTGAGTGAAAAATTTATTTAAAATATAATGGAAAAATGGAACAAAGAACTGCTCTAATTTATAATCCAGAAATAAAAAAATATAGTTTTGGAAAATATCATCCTTTTACCAGTAAAAGATTTGAAAATTTTTTAGATTTTATAAAAAAATTATCAAATTTTGAAGAATATTTTGAGGAAATAACACCTAAACCTGCAACTGAAAAAGATTTAAAACTATTTCACAGTCAAGAATATATTGAGGCAATGAGAAAAGCATCTAAAGGGGTAATTTTGCCAAATATTTTAAAGTATGCAACTGTAGATAATTTTGATCCCTCAACCGGTTATTTACCGAGAGGAATTGAAAAAGCCACAAGAATAGCTGTTGGAACTTCTTTGTTGGCCGGGGAATTAGTTTTTGAAGGAAAATTTAAAAAAGCAATTGCAATTGGTGGCGGTCTTCATCATGCAAAAAAAGAAAGGGGAGAAGGGTTTTGTGTCTATAATGACGTTGTAATTTGTGCCAAAAATTTATTCAGAAGGGGTTTGAAAAGAATTTTAATTTTAGATACTGATGCCCATGCTGGCAATGGAACGGCAGAAGCATTTTATACCGAGGATCAGGTTTTATTTATAGATATTCATCAGAATCCAAGAACAATCTATCCTGGCACCGGATTTTTAAATGAAGTAGGTGCAGAAAAAGGAGAAGGATTTACGGTAAACATTCCTTTACTTCCTGGAACAGGTGATAATGCTTATCAATTCATTTTTGAAAAAATAATTTTCCCTTTAGCTCAAGAGTTTAAACCAGAAATGATAATAAGATATGGGGGCTCTGATCCTTATTTCGCCGACGGTTTAACTAATCTTGGCTTAACCTTAGAAGGATTTAAAATGATTGGAGGAAGTGTAAAAATTTTAGCAGATAAAGTTTGCCAAGGTAAAGAAGTTGACCTTATTGCCTCAGGTTATAACCAAGAAATTTTACCTTTGGCTTGGACAGCTTTGATTTCTGGTCTATTGAATTTAAAAATAAAATTAAAAGACCCAAGAGCAAAATTAGCTCCACCAAAAAATTCAAAGCTCGAAGAAACAAAAGAAATAATAAAAGAACTTAAAAAAATTCTCAAAAAATATTGGAAGTGTTTTAAATAAAAAAGCCTGTTTTGTCCCGGCTTTCTTAGAATTTAGCTTACCTTTTTGCAACTTAATATCTTTTAACTAATTCTTTCGCCCTTTGAGTTGCCTTTTTAATAATTTCTCTTTCCCCTTTAACCTTTCTTTCCCTCATTAATATTTTTCCATTACAAATGACATCGGAAACGCAATTTCCTGTGGTTGAATAAACAATATCCGAGATAAAATTGTGGCCAGGTTTAAAACAAATTTGATTTAAATCAATTAAAATTAAATCTGCCAATTTTCCTTCTTTAATCTCTCCTATATTTACTTTCAAAGCTTTAGCGCCATTTTTAGTTGCTATCTTTATTACTTCTTTTGCCGGCAAAATTGTCGGATTTTTTTCTTTGTGTTTTTGCAATAAAGAGGCAATTTTCATTTCCAAAAACATATCTAATGAATTATTTGAAGCTGGCCCATCGGTTCCCAAACACACATTCACTTTATTTTCTTTAAATTTTTTGTAAGGAAAAATATTTCCGACTGCTAATTTCAAATTAGAGGTAGGGTTGTAAACTACGCTACATTTTCTTTTGGCCAAAATTTTTATTTCTTTATCATTTAGCCAAACTGAATGAGCTAAAATACAATCCTCTCCCAGAAAACTAATTTTTTCCAAATATTCAACAGGTCTTAAATCATATTTTTTAAGACAATCTTTTACTTCTTTTTTAGTTTCCGAAATATGAATATGTAAGGGCAAATTATATTTTCTAGCAAAATTTTTTGCCCAAATTAAATTTTTTCTGGAGACAGCATAGATTGAGTGAGGAGCAATAGATAGGGAAATAGGTTCTAGGTTTTTAGCATCTAGTCTTTTATATAATTTCTCAACATTCTCTTTACTTCCTTTGGAATCAAAATCAATTAATACTAGTCCAATCATTGCCCTTAAACCAATTTCTTTCACAGCCTCAATTGCCGCTTTTGGATGCCAATACATATCATTAAAGAAAGTTGTTCCAGTTTTAATCATTTCAAGACAAGCTAATTTTGTCCCCCAGTAAATATCATCTTCGGTCAATTTTGCTTCCAAGGGCCAAATCTTTTTTTCCAGCCATTCTTTCAAGAGTAAATCATCGCCATACCCTCGAAAAAGGGTCATAGCTGCATGAGTGTGGCAATTAATTAAACCAGGTAAAACTGCATTTTCCCCCTTACCATCGATTTTTTCTTTAGCTTTGGAATCTAAATTTTTGCCAATCTTTTTGATTTTATTTCCTTCAATTAAAATATCTTTCTTTTCCCCGTCTAAAATAATGTTTTTAATTAAAATGCTCATTTTATTCTAATTTAAATAATTCTTTTGCATTTTTTGTGGTAATCTCAGCCAATTCTTCAAAACTTATGTTTTTTATTTTAGCAATTTCCTGGGCAATATATTTAACATATAAAGGTTCATTTCTCTGATTCTCAAATTGTGGTGGAGGTAAATAGGGACAATCGGTTTCAATTAAAATTTTTTCCAGTGGAGTGTTTTTGATTATTTTACCAAGATCTAATTTAAAAATTATTCCATTAAAACCTAAGTAGAGTCCCGTCTCCAAAAATTTTTGAGCCTGATCCCAGTTTCCGGTAAAACAATGAATCACCCCTCTAATTTTTGATTTTTGAGATTTGATATTTGATTTCAAGATTTCGATAAGATCTTGATGGGCCATCCGACAATGAAAAATTATTGGCAAATTCAATTCTTGAGCTAATTTTATTTCCTCTAAAAATAAATTTTTTTGTTTTTCTTTAAAAAGTTCTAATTTTTTTTTCGTTTTTGGCTTCCAATAATAATCCAAGCCAATTTCACCAATAGCCACTACCTTTTCGGACTGGGCTAATCTTTTGTATTCTTCAAAATCAAATTCTTTTTCAAAATGACTTCCTTCTTTTTCATCAACTTTTATTTTTACTAATCCTGTATCTAAATTTATTGGATGAAGACCAACAGTAGCATAAACTCCTTTTTGACATTTTTTTGCAATTTCAACTGCTCTTTTTGAAGTTTCAAAATTTGTTCCAATATTTATCATCCAGATATCATTTTCTAAAGACCGACGAATGATTTCGTCGGCATCTTCTTGAAAGGCATTAAAATTTAAATGGGCATGGGTATCAATGAACATGATTCATATTCTTGGGAATAATGGCTCAATCTTTTTAATCTTAGTTCCAGGTTTAATATTGGTCCAACTATCTTTATAGTTTGGATTTTCCACTAATATTTTTTCTAATTCTAAAGCTTTGGCAATTTTTAAAGCAGTATCCGGCAAAAAGATAAAAATTTGCCAAGCAATTTGATGAATAGCATCTAACAAACCATATAATATCCAGTTCAATTCTTTTTTCTTCCTCTTCTGAGCTAGATCCCAGGGTCTATTTTCTTCAATATATCTATCAGCTTCAGTAATGAATTTCCAGATAGAAGAAAGTGCTTCATTGAATTGATAAGTAACGGTTAAAGAATTATCTACATCCTGCCAAGCTTTTTTCCAGTTATGAATCTTTTTATCAATCCTTAATGGGTGACTATCTGGATCTTTGTCAATCTCGGGTACTCTCCCATTGCAATATTTCTCTACCATTGTAAAAGTTCTGGCTACTAAGTTTCCGAGGCCTTTTGCCAAATCTGAATTATATCTTTGTTCAAATTTATCATAAGTAAAGTCTCCATCTTCAGTTGAAGGAATTTCTCGCAAAAGAAAATATCTCACCGGATCTGTTCCGTATTTTTTAACTAACTCAAAGGGATCAACGATATTCCCCAAACTCTTTGACATTTTTTGACCGCCAATAGTAAGATATCCGTGTACAAAAATTTTATTTGGCGAGGGCAACCCCGCCGAAAGCAAAAAAGCAGGCCAATATAGAGCATGAAAGCGAATAATCCCTTTACCTATGACGTGCAATTTATTTTCATTTCTCTGCCAAAATTTTTGAAAATTTTCGCCATTTTCTCCATATCCTAAAGCATTGATATAGTTACTTAAGGCCTCTAGCCATACCCAGACTTTTTGACTCGGATCTCCAGGAACATTAATTCCCCATCCATGAGCTCTCTTCGCTGAACGAGAAATACAGATATCTTCTAAACCTTGATTTATAAAACTTAAAACTTCATTTTTTCGAGTTTCTGGAATTATTTCTACTTCATCATCCTCAATGATCTTTTTAAGTTGATTTTGATATTCAGAAAGTCTAAAAAAATGATTTTCTTCCTCTACTAATTCAGGTTTTGTTTTGTGTTCAGGACAAAGACCATCTTCAAGTTCGCTCTCTTGATAAAATTCCTCACATCCTAAGCAATAAAGCCCTCTATAAGTTTTTTTATAAATATCTTTTTTGCAAGCTAACCAAAGTTTTTGAGCTCCTTTAATATGCCGTTCCTCGGTAGTTCTTATAAAATCATTAAAAGATAAATTTAAAGCTTTTTTTAATTCATAAAATCTTTTGGCATTTCTATCTACCAGTTTTTTAACTGGAATTCCTTCTTCTTTTGCAGCTTGAACATTTTTAAGAGAGTTCTCATCTGTGCCGGTTAAGAAAAAAACTTCCTCGCCTAAAAGTCGATGATAACGAGCAATCACATCAGCTTGAATTTTCTCCAGAGCATGCCCACAATGTGGTGGCGCATTTATATAATCAATAGCAGTAGTTAAATAAAATTTTTTCTTTTTTCTTAGCATAATTTGGACTAATAATAATTTTCGCTTTTTTTATCTTCCAACTATCACTACAAACTCTCCTTTTATTTTCTCTTTTTTGATTTTTTTTATCACTTCATTAATTTTTCCTCGATAAATTGTCTCAAACTTTTTTGTTAACTCTCTGGCTACAACCATTCTCAATCCATAATTCATACTGCGTAATTCATTTAAAGTCTTTAAAATTCGATATGGTGATTCGTAAAATATAACCGGATATTCTGACTCTAAAACTTTTTTAAAAAAATTTTTCCTTTTTCTTTTTGTGGGTGGAAATCCTAAAAATAAAAATTTATTCATCGGAAATCCTGAAATCGAAGCTACACAAGTAACTGCTGAAGGACCAGGAATCGGAACTATTGTTAAATTGTTACATTGTTTCATTGCCGCACTGATTAATTTATTGCCCGGGTCAGAGATCCCAGGAGTTCCAGCATCAGAAACCAGAGCTAAATTTTTTCCCTTTTTTAAGAGATCTAAAATATAATTTATCTTCTTTAACCTACTATGTTGATGATAACTTAAAGTTTTTGTCTTTGTATTATAATAATTCAATAATTTCTTTGTCACCCTTGTGTCTTCGCATAAAATTAAATCAACCTCCTTTAAAATTCGGAGGGCGCGAGATGAAAGATCTTCTAAATTTCCAATTGGAGTGGCAACAATATATAAAATAGCCATTTTAAATTCTAAAGGACTAAGGCTTTCTCTTTTCTCTTTTGTAAAAACTCTTTAAAAAACTCAAATACAATCCCAAAAAATGGAATAGCTAAAATTGCCCCCCAAATTCCCCATAAAATTCCTCCAACTGTTAGAGCTAGCAATACTACAACTGGTGGCAAACCAATAAATTTTTTTGTTAAGGCCGGTAACAGGATATTATTTTCAATCTGCTGAATTAAGATGAAGACAATTAATACAAAAATTGCCTGGAAAAAATTATCTAAACAAACTATCACAAAAATGATAATTCCAGTAATAATCGGCCCAACTATTGGCACAAAATTAAGGATACCCGCTAAAATTCCCAAGGAAAAAGGATATTTTGTATTAAAAAGAGAAAAAGCAACGAAGCTTGAAATTCCAACAAAAAGACAACCAAAAATTCTTGATAAAAACCAACCGGAAACCCTGATTTTACATCTTGACCAAAGATCTAACAAAGAGGCTTCATATTTTTTGGGAAAAATAAGGCTCAGAGCTTTTTGGATTGGTTTTTCTTCTAAAGAAAGAAAGAGGGAAATCGAAAAAATTGAAAGAGTTGCCAGAATTCCTCCAAAAATAGCAGCTATAGCACTAAAAACAGTGTCAGCCATTCTTTCCAGGTTTTTACTTAATAAATCTGTAAACTCTTCTATATTCTCAAAAGCTCGCAAACCAAGCGCTTTAAAAGGAGGAGAAATCTTTTCAAAATATTGGGGTAAAGCTTTTGTAAATTGACGAATCTCAGAAGTAAATATGGAAACAGTAAAATAAATCGAGAGAGCAATTAATCCAAAGATAATGAAATAGACGAAAACAACCGAGATTAGTCTGGGGATTTTTCGTTTTGTTAAAAAATCAATTAAGGGTTCAAATAAGACCGAGATTATTACAGCAAAGATAAACCAGATAAGAACATTTCTGATTAAATAAAGAAAATAAAGGCAAATAACAGCAAAAAGAATTTTAAAAATCGTCTCCCAGGAAATATCTAATAATTTTTCATTGTTCATATTCTTAAAAGTTTTTTGAATTTATTTTTATTTTTAAATGGGCCAATTAAACTTAAATTTAATTTTTGGGGCTGGAAGATATCTTTTGCTACCTTCAAAATATCAATCTGGCTAACTTTATCAATTTTTTTACATTCCTGCTCAGGAGTTGAAATTTTTCTTTTTAAAATCTCTTGACTTCCCAAAAAAGTTGCCCAGACATCAGAAGTTTCCAGGTTTAAATAAAGACGGCCCTTAATATTTTCCTTTGCTTTTTTAAGTTCTCTTTTGGAAACTTTTTTTGTTTTAAGATTATTATATTCATTTAGAATAATTTTTATTGCCTCCTCAATTCTTTTATTATCTATCCCGGTATGAGTGACTAGGAAACCTGTATCAGTGTAATGTTCAGGAAGTGTTCTAATATAATAAGCTAAACTTCTTTTTTCCCGAACTTTTATAAAAAGCCGAGAACTCATAATTCCTCCTAAGATTACTGACATCACAGCCAGGGGATATTTTTCTGGTTGAAATAAATCAAAAGTTCTAACTCCGAGACACAAATGAGTCTGATCAGTTTCTTTAAAATTAAGTAGAACTTGCGGCGAATTTTGAAGCTCTTTTGTTGGTTTTTTGGAAAATGGTTTGATTTTTTTAAATTTTCCAAAAAATCTTTTAATTTTTAAAATAGCTTCCTTTTCTTTAAAATTTCCAGCTAAAGAAATAATAATATTAGTTGGTATAAATTGTTTTTTAAAATAGTCCAGAATATTTTTTCTGGAAATTTTCTTAACGGTTTCTTTTTCTCCGGAAATCAGCCAGCCAGCTGGTTGATCGCCATAAAGAAGTTTTTCCCAGAGATCTAAAACATATTTTGAGGGATTATCTTTCATCATATTAATCTCCTCAAAAATCACTTTCTTTTCTTTTTTAATTTCTTCTTCTTTAAATAAAGAATTAAAAATCATATCTGATAAAACATCAGCCGCTAAATCAAAATGGGATGCATCAACCTTAACCCAAAATCCCATCAATTCTTTGCCAGTGAAGGCGTTATAAATACCACCAACTCTATCTAATTCTTTGGCAATATCTATTGTTTGAGGCCTCTTTTTTGTTCCTTTGAAAGCCATATGTTCCAATAAATGGGAAAGGCCGGAGATTTCTTTTTTTTCATACTTTGAGCCAGTTGCGACCAGAAGCAAAAGAGTCAAGGCTCTAGTGTTTTCCATAGGAAAAGTAATAATCCTCAGACCGTTTTTGAGAATGGTTTTTTTAAACATAGCTAATTTAATTATAGTCGAAAATTTTCGAAATAGGAAGCGCCGCCGGGGGCGGCGCTTAAAAAACCAAAAAGTATTCAAAACTTCAATTAAACAATGGATTTACTCTATCATGGTCCATTAAATTTTAGAAAAGTCTCGGTCTTTCTATAAAGATCCAAATCTTGCTAAAAATCCTTAAATCATTTAATATAATATTAGCAATCTTAACAACATAAGAGGTGATAGAAGGTGAGGAGATTAAAGAAGTTTGGATTAATTATGGCAGTGATTCTCTGTTGCTCTTTCGGTGTAATAATAGCCACTTATCCGGCCGAAATCCAGATAGCATTCAGTGATTCTTGGGAGACAGCTCGGAGTCTGGCAGAGAGAATAGCTAATCTAGGAAGAAAAACAGGTATTATTGAGAGACTTACGAACGTAGTCACTGAAGATGAGACAAAAGAACATTCTTATCTGGCCACTTTACCCCATGAATTAGCCGAGAAGATCAAAGTAAGCTACAACTACCAAAAAGTCTATAGTGCAGAATGGGATGAGATTCAAGAAGAATACAAACCAAAAGTATTAACAGATATCCGATATGGAGGTTGGATAAAAAATCTTTCCAATCAGACCATCGTAAAGATCCAATATGAAGTCATTATAAAAGACGTCAACGGGAACATCCTTACTTCTTCGGAAGAAGAAATTTGGACCGACACTTTGCCTGGACAGAAATGTTCTATTACGGGCGAGATATGGATAAAAGACGCCCTTGAGAAAGCCGGTATCAGTGCAACCGAGGACCCAACGCTCAAGATAGAAATGGTCGTAATATCAGTAAAGTTTGATTAAAATCAAACCCTGCTAAAAGGCAGGGTCTTTATTTTAAAACACGCTTCTCATTTTCTACTTAGCTTATTTTCTAGTTACAGTTTTTATTTTCTTGAGCAATAGCCCATAATGCTAGGGATGTCGTATGAGGGCTATCAAACCAGCTTCCATTTTCTGCCTGGCAACGGAGAATATTTTCAACCCAGGTTTCTTTTATTGAGTCACCAGCGTAACCGATAATTGCTGCTCGCTCAGCATAAATATCAAGATAGGAGGGATTGCAGAGATAAGGGAGGTTTTCTGATTCCCCTTCCTTATCCTGGATTATTGTTAAATCCTCGACTAACTCGTCTATCAAGGCATTTAAGATAATCTGATCATAACAACCCTTTTCTTTTATTATTGCCAGAGCTAAAAGAAGGTGAGCAGAACTATAGCTATCATCCCTCTCAATCTGATTTATATCTTCAAGAACATCTTTATAAGAAAACTTTTCACAATAGGTTGCCTTGGCAATCAGCCGAGTATTCAAATCAGGAATATTTTCCAGACCAGAAATGTCCTGATATTGATGAGTAGGGTAATAAAGCCGGTATAAAAATTCTTGATCGCCAATATCTTCATCGATTTTTCTCTTCCATAAATCCTCTAATCTTTCATCTCTACATATTTCATTTAATTTCTTAATCAAGAAAGTTGTACCGCCAATAAATTTTTCATTTGTTGTTAAAAGAAAATTTATTCCTTTTTGAATAGGGGTTTCCTTTTCTGGCTGGGTTATTTTACCAAGGCTTTCAACCCGCCTCTCTAAATAATTCAATCCCAAAACAAACAAAACTCCAACTATTACAATACTTAATAGTAGAACAAAGATGAATTGTTTTTTATCCAATTTCATTTTGAAGGGCCTTTATTGATTAACAGCAATTATGACAAGATTTCTTTGTCCAAGGACTGCTCTTGCTGAACCATCTCCTGTTCTATCAGAACCCTGAATACGTATAGTATAGGTTCCCGGGCTAACTGCATAAGTACACATTGTCTGAAAATTATCTGCCCAGCGACCTCCTCCACCAGCAGCAGTTGGAGATTCGTGTTGTCGGACACTTCCAGAACAGGCAGTTCCACCTACAGTTATTCTATAGTAACCCCAACTATGAGGCTCGGCGAATTGGATGAATGGAACACTATCGTCGCGGTAATTAATTTGACCTGAAGCCCATATCATTAAGAGACTATTTTGAGTAACGGTTATACTTTTCCATAAATTCGGATCATTATAATAAGTCCCGGCACCGTCGCTTTCTGGTATATCCCAGCCGCCTGTTTCTACATCGTATGCATATGGGGGTTTAAGACTAGTTATCCCATCTATCCTTGTCCCACCTTCAAAATCTCCTGCATAGTTTACTACTAAAACATCACTGTTATCATGTACTAATGCCCTCTGATTTGGTTTTGAACCAATACTTCTGCCATCATTAAGACCCATTTTAAAATCTGAACCATCCATATATATCCAACCACCTAACTTGACATCACTATTAACTCTTATATTACCCGCAACTTGTAGTTTTTCTCCTGGACTCTCCGTCCCGATGCCAACGTTGCCGTTATCTCCAAAAATTAAACTACCATCTGAACCTAATCTGATTCCAGCTCGGTCGCTATTTTGCATTCCGTATATTCCAAGAGTATTGGCTACATCTATGTCCGTTAAATAACTATCGTCTCCGATGATGAGATTCTGGCCTCCAGCTGCGAATATATCCATTGCTCTTATTGTGCCAGAAACATCTAACTTATAGGTTGGACTGATTGTTCCAATGCCAACTTTCCAGGCAGTATTATTGGGATAGAGGTTTAAACCAGATTGGGTCCAATAACCTACTCCACCAGAAGGCCAGGTATCCCGACAATCATCTTTCATACAAAGATAATTGGCTCTGATACTATTGTTTCCCCAGGTACCATCAGATTCTAAAACTCTAATTCCTGTTGAACCTCTAAAATCAATGTAGCCATTGTTGTAATCATAAAATCCACCATCATCTGAAATCCAGATACCACCGCCTCCAGTATTCCTTCTATTGGCATAGAGCATGTCAGCATTTGAGCCTACCATTTCATAACCATCTACTTGAAATCCATTATCAGCTCGAACCATTTTATTAACATATATATCTTTATTACCGTATGAACGAATCCAAGTAGTATCTATCATATACCATCCACCACCATAAGTCTGTGAGTACCAACCTGTATTACCATAAGTTCTGACCCAACCGCCTCCATCATCACGAAGAGTTCCTTCAGGAGCCACAATTGCTCCATCAACTCTCAAATTACCAGCTACATGCAATTTTTGAGCAGGACTAGTCGTCCCGATGCCGACATTCCAGGCAGTATTATTGGGATAGAGACGATCAGGAGCTGTAAAGTCCCAATAACCTGCTGCTGCTCCACTTTGATCTACTCCACAGATAATATCACCGGAAGCATTAGCATAGAGCTTACTGGTGATTGGATCTGAACAAGCATTAAGACCTGTAACCCGAACATTTCCAACCACATGAAGCCTTTGAGCTGGAGTGGTTGTTCCGATGCCAACCTTGCCTTGAAAGAGGGCAGAATAACCCCCAGCTCCACCAGCTGGATCAACCCACCAACTATTATCATTTGAGTCATAAAATGTTGGGAAAGAAAGCGTGCCAGTTTTAGTCTGGGCACCTCCACCAACATTTAAAGGAGCTGGAACATTCCCTCCTGGTGGACCGACTGCTGGCTCAGTCCAGGCAAGAACTAAGTAGCCAACCAAAAAACTCATTATTAAAACCCCTAAGATTAGGGCGAATGATTTTAGTTTAGACATATTATTAGATGTTAGATATTGGATATTAGATGTTAGATGTAAAAGATAATATCAAACACCCAAGTATCAAATATCTAAGATTATTTGATTATATTTAGTTTACCATTTTTATTATAACACATTTAAAAAACAATGAAGCTAAAAAATCCCGCAAAATAGGCGGGGAAAGGCTGTAAAATTTTAATCTTTTGTAATTGTTCCCTTGAACTTTTTCCAATTTTAGGAAGACAATTTTTCTTTTAAGACATCGATTAAATTTTCAACTTTTACTCTCTCCTGAGCCATTGTATCGCGATCACGGATTGTTAAATCGTCTTGTTTTAAACTCTCGAAATCAACAGTAAGAGCAAAAGGAACTCCTATTTCATCGATTCTGCGATATCTTCTCCCAATTGAACCAAGCTCATCGTATTGGCAGACAAAATGGGGTTTTAATAATCGATAAACTTCTTTTGCTTTTTTCACTATTTTTGGTTTGTTTCTAACCAAAGGTAAAACTGCTACTTTAACTGGTGCTAATTTTTTGTGAATTTTCAATAAGATTTCTATTTCTTTTGCTGCCTTTGTTGTTTTTGTTCGACCTCCCTTTATTTCTTGGTAAGCGTCTGTTAGAAAAACAAAGAGAGATCTATCCACTCCCCCTGAAGTCTCAACAATAAAAGGAAAATATTTTTCTTTTCCGCCAGCTGGCGGATCTTCATCAAAATAAGATAAATCTTTACCGCTAAATTTTGAATGGTTTTTCAAATCCCAATCACCTCGATTATGAATTCCTTCAATTTCCCTCCAGCCAAAAGGAAAATGGTATTCAATGTCAGCACCGGCAATAGCGTAATGAGGAAGTTCCTCTTTCTTGTGATGTCTTACCCTTAAATTCTCCTTTTTTATTCCTAAGCAGATATACCAATCAAACCTTTCCTTAATCCAATAATCAAAATATTTTGCCGCTGTTTTTGGATGACAAAACCATTGCATCTCCATTTGCTCAAATTCCCTGGTTCTGTAAATAAAGTCTTTTGGGGTAATCTCGTTTCTAAATGATTTTCCAATCTGAGCTATACCGAAGGGAATCTTCAGTCTCATTGAATTTAAAACATTTTCAAAATTGACATAGATTCCCTGACAAGTCTCGGCCCTTAAATAAGTTGTTGCTGCTTCAGCCTCAACTGGTCCAACAAAAGTTTTCATCATTAAATTGAACTTTCTTGGTCTTGTTAATTCCCCTCCACATTCTGGACAAATTTCACTATCTACCTCATCAGCCCGATATCTCTTGTGGCAGGACTTGCATTCGACTAATGTATCAGCAAAGCCGGCGGTTAAATGCCCTGAAGCTTTCCAAATCTCAGGTTTCATTAAAATCGAAGCATCCAATCCAACAATATTCTCATGCTCCTTTATTATTTTATCCCACCAGGCTCGCTTAATATTGTTTTTCATCTCTACTCCCAAGGGTCCAAAATCATAACAAGAACTGAAGCCACCGTAAATTTCCGAAGACTGAAAAATAAATCCTCTTCTTTTAGATAAAGATATAATTTTTGAAATCTTATCTCCCATAATTTTTGGAGTTATCTAACAATTCCCTGTTCTTCACTCACGGTCTCATCATCTGGCAAGGTGGTGTCAACTGCTTCAGCGATTGTCTCTAAAGTTGCCTCTGTCCATTGGTCTTCGCCTGAAATCTTAGCTTCATTTATTAAGGTTGCTATTTGACCTCTTTGATTGGCAGTTGGAGTTAAAGCAACCTGAAAAGCAATAACTGGTCCGGCATCGGAAACTCCTCGGCCAGCTTCTAAATCTCCGATTTCCCAGACAATTTCCCGAGATTCCGTATCGAAAGCAAACTTTGAAGACTGCTCTTCAGGAAAAATTTTACCAGTTAGCTTAACTTCTGGTGGTAAAATTGCTTTAACTTTTACATTTTTGACATCATTATAATAATTTTCAGCTTGCCAGATTACAGTATAAGTGGTGGTCTCTGCCACTTTTGGAGGAAGAGGACCGGAGTTGCCAAAAATTTCATCTTCAAAATATCCTTTCTGAAGAATTTCTAATTTCGAATTAATTTTGGTGCTAAGTTCCTCTTTAAATCCATCTAAAGAAATTACGGTCTTGATTTCTGGATTTTTAAAATCGAGGGGAAAGTTATCTTTTACTTGGATCCAAAACTCAACTTTTCCTTCAGCCATTGATGGTAATACCCTAAGCTCAGGAATCATTGTATAGTTCCAAATAATTTTATTTTCTATTTTTTCAAATAGATCAGACTTAACTCTAAGAGTGTCGAAATCTAAAGCCTCACTTTCCAATTCGACCATTAAAAATAGATTTTCTAAAATTCTCTCTCCGATATTTTTAAAGGAAATTTGATAATCCAGAAGGTCTCCAGGATTTGCAATATACTTTGGATTTCCATTAATTTCTTGAAAAATATACAAAAGTGGTTTAATAATCTCCACTCCCCAACTAACTGTTTTTAATAAAACAAGTTCTCCTTTTTGCCATTGGCTAAGCTCAGCCCAGAAAATTTTTGATTCTCCAACCTCTCCCTGGATTTTACCTAAAATCTCAATTCTCCCTCCTACAGCTGGATTTAAAAGGCCAATCTCCCATTCAGTTTCTTCCAAAGCCTCAGGTTTAGATTCTAAAAACTCAAAGCCAGAAGGATATTCAATTTTTACCCTTAGATCAGAAAGAGGATAATTTACATTGGAAAAATAATTTAATCTAAATCGAATCTCTTTTCCTGATTCAATTTTAGAAAGAAGATCAAATTCAAAGGTTATTGGGACCTTCTTTATTAGAGTGGTTAAGGAAGTTTCTGATTCATATCGGGCTTTTAAATTTTTCGGTCGGTAACTCAACCAAGCCTTAGCTATCTTTGGCTCATTTTCTCTCCCAAATAATCTAGCCTTAAAATTAAGAGTTTTTTCCTCTCCTGGATAAATATCATCAAGAGGCTTTTCTTTTCTTAATTCATTTTCTGGCACTATGGAATATTTTGGATACTCAAAAATAAGCTCCGCTTCTTCTAGTCTAACATTGCCATTATTTTTATATTTGACAATGTATTCAATTTCTTCCATCAATTCTGCTGTCTCTGGTCCAAAAATTTCTAATTTTAAAATTTCTTTTGAATAGATATTTTTTTGATAATACCAAAAACCAACAATTCCTGAGATAGTGGTTAAAAAAATAAGAGAAATTGCTAATTTATTTTTCATAGTTCTATTTTAACACCTTTTATTAATCTAAAATAGGAAAACTTTAAGATTGGCTTTCTTTCACAAAAGATAAATAGCTCTCGGAAATCTCCTTCATTGCTTTTTGATGAGTTTTTTCAATTTTTAATTTTTTCAAAAAGTTCATTTCTTTCTTCAAAATCAATCTCAAAATTTTAATAACATCCGACTCAATTTTTTTTCCATCCTTCACTTTTTTGGAACAGTCAAAACAAATTACTCCCCCTTCTTTCGGATTAAAATAAAGATTTCCGGGAGTCAATTTTTTTTGACAAATTGAACAGGAATTCAGTTCTGGTTGATAGCCCAAGATCGAAAGAAAATTCCAGAAGAAATAGTAATAAATTAGCCAGCACTCTTTAATTGAAAGAAGAAGATTATTTAATCCCTGAAATGTTTCCTTTAATAAATCCCAGACCTTTTCATCTTTTTCCTCGCCTTTGATTAAATCATCTAAAATCTCAGAGATTTCATAGGCAATTTTCAATCTTTTAAGATCTTTTCTGAGATTTGGAAAATTTTCAATTAAGGAAGCGTCGGTTAAAGTTTTATAAGTTTTTCCTTGCACAAATTCAACATTTGTCAAATAAAAGAGCTCTATTCCTCCTCTTAATTTTGATTTAATTTTTCTTATCGCCTTGGCTAAAATTTCCAATTTACCAAAATCCTCAGTGAAAATGGTGAAAATTCGATCGGCTTCTCGAAAATCAATCTTTTCAAAAATAAAGCCCTTGGTTCGATAGTGAATAGCCATAATTCGTAGGGTTAGATTCCTCCCAATTTCTTTAAAAACCTAATTTTCTTATCTATTATTCGCTTTTTGGATAGATCAGGCACCTTATATTTTTCTCTTCCAACTTCCCGAACAAGTCTTTTGTATTTCTCTCTAGAAGTGTAAGCTTTAAGTTTCTTGCCGAATAATCTCTTTTCCATCTGTTTTCTTTCCTGAAAGTTAAACATCTTCCGAAAAGTACCGGGGACAATGGGATTTCTTTTTCTTAAAGTGTCTCTGAACTCCTTTCTTGAAATTTGTTGTTTTTTTTCAAATAATTTCATGATGAAGGTTCATTTTATTTTAATTTTTTTATTCCTAGCCACAATTTTTCCTGGTTGATTTTAATGTCTTTCTTAATCTTAAATGGTGTTTTCAATTTCTTGATTAGCTGGAAATCTTTAGCTTTAACTTCTTTCAAAATAAAATCTTTGTTTTTGATTAAAACTTTATTCAAAGGGGCTGATCCCAAAAAATGAATCAAAATTCGATCTTTTGGCTTCAAACCAGCCTTTTTTCTCATCTCCTGAATCTGACGGATAAATTCTCTGACTATTCCCTCTTCTCTCAATTCTAGGGTTATCCTAGTATCCAACTCTATTTTATCTTTAAGCTTCGATACGATGCGGAAATTTTTAATATTAAGTCTTTCTTTGATTATATCTTTCTCTTCTTTTCCTAATCCTCCTATTAATTCCCCCGAGACCTTCATTCTCTCGAGCGGTTGGCGAACTTTAATACCAAGGCGAGAACGCTCTTTCAACCCCAAAGCCACAATCTCACGGACTCTCTTCATTTTTTTATTTAGGATTTCATCAATTAATCTCTTATCTACTTTTGGCCAATCTTCTAAATGAACACTTTCGGTTTTTAATTTATAATAAGTTCTGAGTTTTTGGTATATATCTTCACTGAAAAACGGTATGAAGGGTGCTGCCAGTTTGATTAAAATAAAAAATGCGAAATTTAAAGTTTCTGAGGCTTCTATTAACTCCTTTATTGTCTCTGGTCTCTGAAATCTCTTCCTTGACGCCTGAATGTACCATTGAGATAAGTCTTCGATAACAAAATTCTCAATGTTTCTAGCAGCTCTAGTTACATCGAAATTTTCTAAATCTCTGGTAACTTCAGAAATTAACTCATTCAACTTTGAAACAATCCATCGATCGAGAATATTCTTACTCTTAAGTTTAGACCGTAATTTCTTTAGTTGTAAAAATCCTAATCCATAAGTTTCGAAGAAAACATAGCTGTTCAAAAAGGTTAAAATAAATCTTCGTAGGGCTTCTCTTACTTCTCTTTCAGAGAAAAGTTTCACGTCGCTAGGTTGATTAACAGTGAAGAAATACCAGCGAAGAGTATCGGCACCGTATCTTTCTACAATCATCCAGGGATCAACCATATTTCCTTTCGATTTTGACATTTTCTCCCCCTTCTCATCTAAAACATGGCCTACAGAAACCACATTTTTGTATGGAGAATCAAAACCCAACAAGGTTGAAATTGCCAACAGAGTATAAAACCACCCTCTGGTTTGATC